>CADCVT010000238.1 GCA_902806215.1 uncultured Solirubrobacteraceae bacterium
GTCCTCGACGGCTCGCCGGTCCGCTTCGTGGCGATCCCGGAGGAGGCGAAGCTCGATCTCCTCGCGTTGACGGCCGGCTACTACGCCGATGAGCCGTTCGCGGCTCTCCAGGTCGTGTTCCCCGATCGCGCCGGCCGCTGGCCATGGGAGCCCGGCTCGGCCGCGCTTCCGCAGCGCGTGTACGGCGAGGTCGGGCCGTAGCGGTCCGCGCTAGGCGCGGACGCGGCTCTCGGCGAGCCGCTTGAGGTTCTCGAGCGACTCGCGCGCCTCGCGCTCGGGCACGCCGCCCGCGAGGACGCGCTCGGCCGTGCTGCCCAGCGGGCCGAACGGCGCCTTGAACTCGTTGCGGTACTCGTAGTGCGTCTTGCCGCCGCGCTCGGACAGGCGGTTCTCGATCGAGGCCTTCGAGCGCATCGGCCCGCGGCCCTCGAAGCGCGCGAAGTTCGGCGCGTCGACCTCGACGAGCTTCCAGTGGACCTTGAAGGTCACGCCGCGCAGGCAGAGCTTCTGGTCCATCGTGAAGCCCTCGGTGTCGGGCGAGCCCTCGTGGCTGCTGACGCCGCGGGAGATCGTGACCCACTCCTCGGTGCCCTCGGGGTCCATCGCCAGCGCGAAGACGTCGGCGATGGGAGCTTCGATGTCGATCTCGACGGTGACGACGCTCATCGGGCGGCCACGCTACCCGGCTCGAGCTCCTCCCACTCGCGCAGCGCCCGCTCGACCGCGCGGTCGAAGCGGTGCAGGCGGACGCCGAAGCGGTCCGGGGCGGTCATGTCGCGCGGCAGGATGTCGCTGCCCAGGCTGCCCATGAGCGGGCCGACGAGGCCATGGTCCTCGCCGGCGATCGCGGCGGCGACCTGGCTGGCGACGGCGTTCATGGCCACGGGCAGCCGGATGCTCGGCCGGTCGAGCAGCAGCAGGTCGCCGATGCGCTCGATCATCTCGCCGTAGGAGACGACGTCCGGCCCGGCGACGTCGTACGAGCCCCCCGGCGTCGCGCGGACGTCGGCCGCGCGGATGAGGAACTCGAGCATGTCGCGCCCGTCGATGGGCTGGGTCTGGAAGCGGCCCCACGGCGGCAGCGGGATGACCGGCACGCGCTCGACGAGGCGCACGAGGAAGCGGAACGAGCGCGAGCGCGCGCCGATGACGATCGAGGCGCGGAACGCGACGGACTCCGGCACCGCCTCGAGGAGCAGCTCCTCGACCTTCAGGCGGCTGGCCATGTGGGGTGAGACCGGCCGGGCCGACGGCAGGATGCCGCCGAGGTAGACGATGCGCTTGACGCCGGCGCGCTCGGCGGCCCGGGCGAAGCGGCGCGCGCCCTCCTCCTCGCGCGACTCGAACGCCCCGTTGCTCGCGGTCTCCATCGAGTGGATCAGGTAGTACGCGACGTCGATCCCGTCGAGGGCCTCGTCCAGTCCGGCGCCGCTCGTCACGTCGCCCTGGACGAGCGGGACGTCGGCGTCGAGCCGGGCGCTCGCGGGGTTGCGGGCCAGGCCGCGCAGCTCGTGGCCGTCGGCGTGGAGGTGGGGCACGAGGGCCCCGCCGACGTATCCGGTGATGCCGGTGATCAAGATGCGCATGCGTGTTGGAGCTGATCCAGAGATTCGAGGAGGTTGCCCGGGGGCGGCTTCCCGCACCCGTGTACGACTACTACGCGGGTGGGGCGGGTTCGGAGCAGACGCTGGCCGAGAACCTCTCGGCGTGGTCTCGGGTCTGGCTTCGGCCGCGGGGTCTGGTGAACGTCTCGGAGGTGTCTTCGGCCTGTGTGCTGTTGGGCACGCAGAGCTCCCTTCCTCTGGTCCTGGCCCCCGTCGCCGCACAGGGACTGCTCAGTGACGACGGAGAGAGCGCCACGGCTCGCGCGGCTGCCGCGGCCGGCGTGCCGTTCTGCCTCTCCACGAGCGGGTCGCGGTCGCCGTCGGAGGTCGCTGCCGCCGCTCCGGGCGCGTCGCTCTGGTTCCAGCTCTACGTCGACGAGGACCGCCAGGTGACCTCGGACCTTCTGTCGTCACTGGCCTCGTTCGGGTATCGGCGCGTGGTCGTGACGATCGACCTCGCCGTCGCGGGGCGCCGCGAGCGGGAGCGCAAGCACGAGGCGAGACCCGTCGGCGGCTGGGCCAGCTGGCTGACCTGGGCCGACCTCGACTGGGTCCGCGAGACGAGCGGGCTGCCGGTCGTCGTCAAGGGCGTCAGCACCGCGGAGGACGCGCGGCTCGCGCTCGACCACGGCGCCGAGGCGGTCGTCGTCTCCAACCATGGCGGACGCCAGCTCGACGGCTGCGTGCCCACCGCGGTGGCGTTGCGGGAGGTGGTGGACGAAGTTCACAGAGCGGTGCCCGTGCTCGTCGACGGCGGCATCCGCAGCGGCGCCGACGTGTGCCGCGCGCTGGCGCTCGGCGCCGACGCGGCGATGATCGGTCGGCCCTACGCATGGGGCCTCGCCGTCGCCGGTGAGGAGGGCGTTCGAGAGGTGCTGAGCGCATTCGAGGAGGACGTGCGGATCACGCTCGCGCTGCTCGGCCGGACCCGTCCGTCGGAGGTCGACGGCTCGTGCGCCCGTCTCGCCGGCTGGTGACCCGCAAAGTGCGGGGGAATCGCTGAAAAGGCGGCAAATTGCGGGTTCTTCACAGAATGTCGCCATTTGCGAAGTGGGGCGTTGCGGGCCGGTGCCAGGACGTGTTTCATCCGCTCCTCGATGACTGCTGCTGCGACGAAGGGACCTGGGAAGCGGATGGGCAAGAAGGTCTCGTGCGAGGACTGCTTCTTCAGGTGCAACCTGCTGTGCTCCCTGGACGTGGACGAGCCCTGCGCGACCTACCGGCCCAACCATCCCGAGGGTCTGCGGCCGCCGCAGCAGCTGCGCTTCACGTTCCGTCAGGAGCGTCGCGTGCGCGCCGCCTGGGCCTTCCCGACGGCCCAGGAGCAGGCCGCCCTGCACCAGTAGCCCGGGCGAGGGCATAGGCTTGCGGCCGATGCGCCTCACTGTCCTGGGCAAGTCGCCGTCCTGGCAGGACGCCGGCGGCGCGTGCAGCGGTTACCTCGTCGAGGACGGCGACACCGTCGTGCTGCTCGACTGCGGCAACGGCGTGTTCGGCAAGCTGCGCCGCTACGTCGACTACGTCGACGTCGATGCGGTGGTCATCTCGCACCTGCACGCCGACCACTTCCTCGACCTCGTCCCGTTCTCCTACGGCCTGCGCTACGCGCCGCGCCAGCAGCCGGTCCCGGTCGACCGCTGGCCCGGCACCGACTGCCCCGCGTGCCCGAAGCTCTACGCGCCGACCGGCGCGACCGAGACCTTCCGCCGGGTCGTCGGTGCGTGGGGACCGGAGGACCTCATCGAGGGGGCGTTCGACCTCCACGAGTACTCAGCCAGCGAGGAGCTCGAGATCGGCTCGATGAAGGTGCGCTTCAACGAGGTGCCGCACTTCGCGCCGAACACGCACGCGGTCGAGCTGAGCTCCACGAACGGCGGCGGCCGGATCACCTACGGCGCCGACCACCGCCCGAGCGAGGAGATCATCGACTTCGCGCGCGACACCGACCTGCTGCTCATCGAGGCGACGCTGCCGCGTCCCGAGCGCCAGGGCGACCGGGGGCACCTGACGCCGCAGGAGGCGGGCGAGCACGGCAAGCGGGCCAACGCCCAGCGGCTCGTCCTCACCCACATGTCCGACGAGCTCGACGCGCTCTGGGCGCGCGACTGCGCCGAGAAGGCGTTCGAGGGGCCCGTCGCCGTCGCCGCCGAGGGCGACGTCTACGAGGTCTAAGAGCCGTGTCGATCGAGACGGCGGAAGAGCTCGAGGGCATGCGGCGCGTAGGCGCGCTGGTCACGCACACGCTGCGCGTCCTGCGCGACGCGGTGCGGCCGGGGATCACGACCGGCGAGCTCGACGACCTCGCCGCCGGCGAGTTCGCGCGGGCCGGCGCGACGTCGGGACCCGCCGAGCTCGTGGACTTCCCCGCGTCGATCTGTGTGTCGGTCAACGAGGAGGTCGTGCACGGCGTGCCCGGCGCCCGCCGGCTGCGCGAGGGCGACCTCGTCACGCTTGACGTCACCCCGCTGCTCGACGGCTTCTGCGCCGACGCCGCTGTGACGGTGAGCGTCGGCCGTCCGCGGCCCGCCGCGCGACGGTTGCTGCGCACCGCCGACGCCGTCCTGCGCGAGGCGGTCGCCGCCGCGGTGACCGGCGCGCCGCTGAGCGCGATCGGGGCCGCGACCGAGCGGACCGCCACGGCCGCCGGCGCGACCGTCGTCCGCGAGCTCGTCGGCGACGGCGTCCGGCGCACGATGCACGAGCCGCCGTCGGTCCCGAACGTCTACTCGCCGCGCCTGCGCCGGCCGCTGAACGAGGGCCTGGTCCTCGCGATCGAGCCGATGATCGGCCTCGGCTCGGCCGACCTCGTCATGCGCGACGACGGCTGGACCATCGCCACGGCCGACGGCTCGCTCGCCGCACACGTCGAGCACACGGTCATGGTCGGCATGCCACCGACGGTCCTCACCGCGTAAAAGGGGTCAGACCCCCTTACGCGGTTTTGCGGGGGTTTCCGGCCTTTCGTCAACGTTCGACGTAGCGCGAGGGGGTCAGTCCCCCTTACGCGGATTTGCAGGGAGTTCGGCCCTCTCGTCGACGTTTGACGTAGGGCCGCCTAGTCGAAGAGCGCGCCGAAGACCTCGGGGTAGACGTCGCGCGGGACGGTCTCGGGGTCGACGTAGTGCTGGATCGCCAGGCCGATGTCCATCGCGATCAGCGCGGTTGCCATGCGCTCGGGCGACAGGCCGCGCATGTCGCGTCCGTCGGCCTCGGCGCCGCGTTCGACGATGCGGGCGATGAGGAGCCGGTTCGAGCGCCAGAACTCCGCGGCGAGCTCGCGCATCTTCGGGTCGCGCCCGGCCTGCAGCAGCAGCTCGAGCCAGAGCCGGAAGAGCCACCGGCCGTCCGGGTGCGCCTGCACCTTGGCCAGCGTCTCCGCGCTCTCGCGCGGCGAGGGGAGCGGGCCCTCCCTCGCGAGCTGCCCTTCGGCCATCGCCCGGTACGCCGCGTACACGCGGTCCTGGAGGACCTCGGCGAAGAGCTCCTCCTTCGAGCTGAAGTTCGAGTAGAAGGCGCCCCGGGTGAAGCCCGCGCGCTCGGCGATGGCCTCGACGCTCGCGCCCTGCAGGCCGCGCTCGATGAACACCTCGCCGGCGGCCTCGAGCAGCGCGCGGCGGGTCGCGGCCTGGCGCTCGGCGCGAGAGATGCGAGGCGTCGTGGCCATTGACATGCAGCACTGTATCCGAATACAGTCCTGTATGTGAACACGGTGCAACTGCAGAAGATCGGCCTCATGGCCGTGATGACGCTGGCGGCGATCAACATCTGGACCGGTGCGCCGCTGCTCGCCGTGTGGGTCGGCTCCCGCGTGGTCACGACGTCGCAGCCGACGATGGGCGCGCTCCTCCTCGTGGTCGTCGTGCTGTTCGCGTCGTGCCTCGCGCTGATCTACGTGCTCAACAACGCGTCCGCCGCGCACGATCGCCTGAGCGGGCGCAAGCAGGCCGTTCGCCGGCACGTGCCGTGGCTGCGCTCGATGCGCGCCGAGCGGATGACCCATGAGAGCGAGAAGGTCGGGCTCACCCCGCTCGAGCGGCTGCTCGTGCTCATGGTCGTCCTCGCCGTCGCCCTCTTCGAGGTCTGGTTCTTCTTCTTCTCCCCGAGTCCGATCTAGGTGCCGGTCGTGCGCCACCGGCTCGAGAAGATCGGTCTCGAAGCCGCGATGGTGCTGTCGGTCCTCAACATCTGGACGGGGGCCCCGCTGCTGGCGATCTGGGTCGGCGGGCTGTTCGCCGAGTCGACCCGGGTGAGCATGACCGTGGTCTTCCTCGTGATGGTGGTCCTGTTCGTCACGTGCCTGGCACTCATCTGGGCGCTGAACGCCGCGTCGGCGCGGCACGACGTGATCACCGGCAGGCGCCAGGGGGTCAAGCGCCACGTCCCGTGGCTGCGGAGCATGCGCGCCGAGCGCGTCGACTACGAGCGTGAGCGCGCGACGGTCACCACGCTCGACCGCATCGTCGTCGCGATGGTCGTCGTCGCGGTCATCGTGTTCGAGGCCTGGTTCTTCCTCGCGGCGCCGTCGCCCATCGAGCCGGGGCCCTACGCGGATTGATCTAGTCTCCGGGCCGTGTCCGCGAGAGACCTCTACGGCCGTCGTCGTGCCGCCTTCGCTCCCGCCGTCGACGTCTTCTACGAGGGCGAGCCGCCCCGCGCCGTCGTGCACGTCGAGCTGCCCGGGGTCGACCCGGGCGAGGTGACGGTCGAGGTCGTCGGCCGCGAGCTCCTGCTCTCAGGCGTCCGTCGCCCGCCGAAGGCCGAGGGTCGCCTCTACCAGCAGATCGAGATCGAGCACGGCGCGTTCCGCCGCGTCATCCCGCTCGGCGCGGCGGTCGACGCGACCGCCACCAACGCGACCTACCGCGACGGGATCCTCGTCATCACCCTGCCGCTCGTGCGCGAGAAGCCGACCTCGCGCCGCGTCCCGATCGCCGAGCAGCAGCGTTCATGAGCGAAGAACGACGCGTCCTGCCGCTGCGCGGCACGGTCGCCTTCCCCGACACCGTCGTCCCGCTCGCGATCGGCCAGCCGCGCTCGATCGAGCTCGTCAACGACGCGCTGACGAGCGACCGCACGATCGTGATGCTCGCCGCCAAGGACGCGGAGATGGAGGAGCCGCCGCCCGATCAGCTGCACGGCGTCGGCGTCATGGGCTCGATCGCGCAGATGATGAAGGCGCCCGACGGGACGCTGCGGATCCTCGTCCAGGTCGGCGCCCGCGTCCACGTCACGAAGTGGGTCCGCGAGACGCCCTACCTCGTCGCCGAGGTCGCCGAGGAGCCCGACGTCGTCGAGGAGTCGCCCGAGCTGACCGCGCTGACGCGCTCGGTCCAGCAGACCTTCGGCCAGATCGTCGAGGCGCTGCCGTACCTGCCCGAGGAGCTGCAGATCGCGGTGCAGAACCTCGAGGACCCGAGCGTCCTCTCGCACCTGATCGCCGGCGCGCTGCGCCTGCCCGTCGACCGCAAGCAGGCGCTGCTCGAGGAGCGCGACGTCGGCAAGCGGTTGCGCCGGCTGCTCGAGATCCTCCAGCAGGAGCTCGAGGTCGTCCAGATCGGCAGCCGGATCCAGTCCGAGGTCCAGGGCGAGCTCGACCGCGGCCAGCGCGAGTACATCCTGCGCCAGCAGCTGAAGGCGATCCAGGAGGAGCTCGGCGAGCGCGACCCGGCCGAGGCGGAGGTCGACGAGCTGCGCGAGATGCTCTCCAAGCTCAGCCTGCCCGAGGAGATCGACAAGCAGGTCGAGCGCGAGCTCTCGCGCCTGGAGCGCGTGCCGCAGGCGTCGCCCGAGCACGGCGTGATCCGCACGTGGCTCGAGTGGATCTCGACGCTGCCGTGGTCGAACCGCACCGACGACGACCTCGACCTCGCCCATGCGCGTGAGGTGCTCGACGACGACCACTACGGCCTCGAGGCGGTCAAGGACCGCATTCTCGAGTTCCTCGCCGTGCGCTCGCTCAAACCGGACGCCCGAGGCTCGATCATCTGCTTCGCCGGCCCGCCCGGCGTCGGCAAGACGTCGCTGGGCAAGTCGATCGCTCGCGCGCTCGGTCGCGAGTTCGAGCGGATCTCGGTCGGCGGCGTGCGCGACGAGGCGGAGATCCGCGGGCACCGGCGCACGTACATCGGCTCGCTGCCGGGCGTGATCGTCCGAGCGATGCGCGACGCCGGCACGCTCAACCCGCTCTTCATGATCGACGAGATCGACAAGATGGGCTCGGACTTCCGCGGCGATCCCGCCAGCGCGATGCTCGAGGTGCTCGACCCCGAGCAGAACTCGACGTTCCGCGACCACTACCTCGACGTGCCGCTCGACCTGTCGAACGTCATGTTCATCGCGACGGCGAACAACCTCGACACGATCCCGGGGCCGCTGCTCGACCGCATGGAGATCATCCAGATCGCGGGCTACACCGAGGAGGAGAAGCTCCAGATCGCCAAGCGCTACCTCGTCCCGCGCCAGGTCGAGCGCAACGGGCTGAAGAAGTCGCGCATCACGATCTCCGACCGCTCGCTGCGGATCGTCATCCGCGACTACACGCGGGAGGCCGGCGTGCGGTCGCTCGAGCGCGAGATCGGGACGATCTGCCGCAAGGTCGCGCGGACCGTCGCCGAGGGGACCGACGGCGGCAAGCGCACGACGATCAGCGAGGCGAAGGTGCGCGAGCTGCTCGGGCGGCGCAAGGTGTTCAGCGAGGCGAGGCGGCGCACGCGCGACGCCGGCGTCGCGACCGGCCTGGCGTGGACGCCGGTCGGCGGCGACGTCCTGTTCGTGGAGGCGAGCGCCGTGCCCGGCACCGGCAAGCTCACGATCACCGGCCAGCTCGGCGACGTCATGCGCGAGTCGGTGCAAGCCGCGTTGACGTTCGTGCGCGGCAACAGCGACGTCGAGCCGACGTGGTTCGCCGAGCACGACCTCCACGTGCACGTCCCGGCGGGCGCGATCCCCAAGGACGGGCCGAGCGCAGGGGTCACGCTCGTGACCGCCCTGACGTCGGCGCTGACCGGGCGCTGCGTGCGCTCCGACGTGGCCATGACTGGGGAAGTGACCCTCACCGGGGACGTCCTGCCGATCGGCGGACTGAAGGAGAAGGCACTGGCCGCTCAGCGACTCGGGATCAAGCACGTGATCGCTCCCGAGCTCAACGAGGCGGACATCGAGGAGATCCCCGAGCACCTCCGGGAACAGCTCGAGTTCCACTTCGTCGCACACGTCGAGGAGGTTCTCGCGGTGGCGCTGGAGGATGGACGGGTAGCATCACGAGCGAGACAGGCGAGCGACCTGAGGGAGAGGAATGGCGAAGAAGACCAAGGCGGCCAAGGCAACGGCCGGCACCGCGGTCGCCGGCGCGACACCGTACGTGCAGCGACTGATCCAGGATGAGGAGCTGCGGACCAACATCCGCAACGCGTACGAGTCGGGCCGCAGCGCCTATGGGCGTCTGAACAACGGCAAGGCGCCGGCGAAGGCGCTGCTCGACGACAAGAAGCTCCACAAGGATATTCAGGCGGCGTCGGATGCGCTGCGTGACGCGACCGATGCGTTGCGTGACGGGCCGAAGAAGAAGAAGCGCAAGGGCGGCATCGGCCGTCTGCTGGTGCTGGGCATCGTCGGCGGCGCAGTCGCCATCGGCGTGAGCTCGGACCTGCGCAACAAGGTCCTCGACCTGCTGTTCGGCGCCGAGGAGGAGTTCGACTACACGTCGACCACCGCGCCGAGCACCCCTGCGCCGGAGACCGCCGGCGCGACTGGCTAGAACGCCGTGAGTGGCGGGGGAGCGCTCGTCTCGGCGAGCGCTCCCGGCCGCGTCAACCTCATCGGCGAGCACACGGACTACAACGGCGGCCTCGTGCTGCCGTTGGTCGTTGAGGAGGCGCTCTCGGTCGTCATCTCGGACGGTCCGCCGTCCGAGAACGAGTACGTGCGCGCCGTCTTCGCCGTGCTCGGCCTTCCGCCGCGCGCGGTCGAGATCACCGGCGACCTGCCGGCCGGCGAGGGCCTGGGGTCGAGCGCCGCGCTGTGTGTCGCGCTGGCGCGGGCGCGGCCGTCGCCGTCTCCGCCGACCTGCGAAACAAGCTGCTCGACCTGATGTTCGGCGCCGAGGAGGAATTCGACTACACGTCGACCACCGCCCCGACGACCA
>CADCVT010000239.1 GCA_902806215.1 uncultured Solirubrobacteraceae bacterium
AGGACTTCGCGCTCAACCAGCCGCTCGCGTCGTTCGCGCTGAAGGCGTTCGAGCTCATCGACCCCGAGTCCGAGGACCCGACGCTCGACGTCGTCTCGATCGTCGAGGCGATCCTCGACGACCCGTTCCCGGTGCTCCGCGCCCAGGCGCACAAGGCCAAGGGCGACGCGGTCGCGGAGATGAAGGCCGAGGGCATCGAGTACGACGAGCGGATGGAGCTGCTCGAGGAGGTCACGTACCCGATGCCGCTGGGTGAGTCGCTGCTCGACGCGCTGCGCGAGTACCGCGAGACCCACCCATGGGTCCGCGAGACCGACCTGTCCCCCAAGTCGGTCGTCCGCGACATGTACGAGCAGGGCATGACGTTCACCGAGTACGTCGCGCACTACGGGCTCGCGCGCTCGGAGGGCCTGGTCCTGCGCTACCTGAGCGACGCCTACCGGGCGCTGCGCCAGACCGTGCCCGACCAGGTCAAGACCGACGAGCTCGACGAGATCGTCGAGTGGCTCGGCGAGACCATCCGCCAGACCGACTCGAGCCTGCTCGACGAGTGGGAGGCGCTGACCGACCCGGAGTCCGTCGAGCGCGCGACCGCCGCCGCCGCGGCCGGCGAGCCCGCTCCGCCGCCACGCCCGATCACCGGCAACGAACGCGCGTTCACGCGGATGGTGCGTAACGCGATGTTCCAGAAGGTGCAGCTCGCCGCGCGCGACCGCTTCGAGGACCTCGCGGCAATCGAGGCAGCCGCCGCCGCGCTGACCGACCCGCCCGGCCGCCCGTCGATGACGAAGGCCGACTGGGAGGCCGCGCTCGGCACGTACTGGGACGAGCACGAGACGATCGGCACCGGCCAGGAGGCGCGGTCGCCGGAGCTCCTCATGATCGACAAGGGCGGCGCGCGCGACACGCCGCGCACGTGGACCGTCCGTCAGATCATCGACGACCCCGAGGGAGACCACGACTTCGCGATCGTCGCGACCGTCGACCTCGACGGGTCGGACGCCGCCGGCGAGCCGGTCATCCAGACCGTCTCCTTCGCCGCAGCCGGCATCGCGTCCTAGTCGCTCAGCGGCGGAGCATCTCCACGACGAGGAACGCGAGCTCGAGCGACTGCTGCGTGTTCAGGCGCGGGTCGCAGACGGTGTCGTAGCGCGAGCCGAGGTCCTCGTTCGAGATCATCTGCGCACCGCCGAGGCACTCGGTGACGTTCTCGCCGGTGTGCTCGACGTGGATGCCGCCCGGGTGGGTGCCGAGCCGCTGGTGGACCTCGAAGAACCCCTCGACCTCGTCCATGATCGGGTCGAAGTGCCGCGTCTTGTGGCCGCTCGGCGACTCCTCGGTGTTGCCGTGCATCGGATCGCACTGCCAGACGACCCGGTGCTCGGTGCGCTGCACCGCCTCGACGATCGGCGGCAGGTGGTCGCGCACCTTGTCGTTCCCCATCCGCGAGACGAGCGTGACCCGGCCATCGATGCGCTCGGGATCGAGTCGCTCGACGAGCGCCACCGCCTCCTCGGGCGTGGTCGACGGGCCGATCTTGACGCCGATCGGATTGGCGAGCAGCGCGGCGAGCGCGACGTGGGCGCCGTCGAGCTGCCGGGTGCGGTCGCCGATCCACAGCTGGTGGGCCGACAGCAGGTACAGCTTGCCCTCGTCCAGGCGCAGCAGCGAGCGCTCGTAGTCGAGCACGAGCATCTCGTGGCTGGCGAACAGCTCGACCGTGCGCAGCGAGCTGTCGTCGACGCCGCAGGCCGACATGAACTGCAGGCTGCGGTCGATCTCCCCCGCGACGCGCTCGTACCGGGCGCCGGCGTTGGAGCTGCGCACGAAGTCCATGTTCCACTCGTGCAGGCGGTGCAGGTCGGCGAGGCCGGCGCTCGTGATCGCGCGGGCGAGGTTCATCGCCGCCGCCGCGTTGGCGTACGCGCGGATGAGGCGGCCGGGATCCGGGCGCCGCGCCTCCGCCGTCGCTGCCACCGCGTTGACCATGTCGCCGCGGTAGGACGGCAGTCCCGTGGCGTCCGTGTTCGAGCTGCGCGGCTTGGCGTACTGACCGGCGATCCGGCCGACCTTGACGACGGGGATCGCCGTCCCGTAGGTCAGGACGATCGCCATCTGCAGCAGCGTGCGGATCGTCCCGCGAAGGTGCTCCTCGGTGTTGTCGAGGAAGGTCTCGGCGCAGTCGCCGCCCTGGAGCAGGAACGCCTCGCCGCGCGCGACCTGCCCCATCAGGGCCTGGAGCCGGTCGACCTCGGTGGGAACGGTGACCGGCGGGACGCTCTCGAGCAGCGCCCGTGCCCGCGCCACGTACTCGGGATCCGGCCACGGCGGCTGCTGTGCGGCCGGGCGCCCCAGGGCCTCCTTGAGTGCCGCGGCGAGCGCAGGAGGGAGCGGAGGAAGCTCGGGCAGCTCGGCCACGGGCAGGTCGACGGTCCAGTTCACACCCCCAAAACTAGAACGCGCGACGCCTGGGGCGCGGTCGGGCCCGACCAGCTGGCCGAGAGGTCGCATCCTCACGAGTCGTCGAGGGCGTGCGCGGAGTCCGCTCCGCTGGTCGTCGACGACCCCGAGCGTGCCTGTTCCATCGTCGCGCCTTGTGGCGCAGCCGGCGCTGACGCTCCCCGTGCGGAGCGGAGCCGCGTGCGTCGCGCGGGCGTCCTGCTTCTCCTCAAAGCGGAAGCAGTCGCAGCTCAGGTTCTGCGTTTCGCTGGATCCGCGAATGCGTGGAACGATCCGGCGGGTGAGAGGCGTAGAAGCGTCACCAGTTCAGGAATTGTGAAGATGCCATCGCTATCTGGATTGGCGAGCGCGGGGACCTCGACGTAGAAGCGTTTGAGGAGGTCCGCGACGGGGTCGAGCTTTCCACCTCGGTAGCTGATCGTGTCGATCCGAAAAGCGCCGAGTATGCCGTTGGCGTGAGCGAAAATGCTCGAGTCCATGATGAGGTCGTTGGGCGGGGTGTTGACGTCGATGTAGAGGCCGTCGACCTCGGAGACCGCAGCTTGCAGATCGGCCTCGGAAGGCGACCGATGCTGCGCCGTGAATACGAAAATGTCGTCCGACATGCGGCGAGATCATGGCCGCGTCGGGTACGTCCCCGGCGCACCCGGACCTGCTTCTGCCTCGAAGAACTGGCGATACGGTCTCGTAGCTGGCCGTCCCAGCCGGTAAGGGGCGGGGCCCCCTGGAGGTCTGGCGCGGGGCCCGCCCGCCAGCAGCACGCTGCGCGATCACGGGGACGCGCGACGCTGCCTGACCTCGGCAATGAACCGAGGAAGTTGGTTCCTGGCTGCTGCGATGAAGTCCAGACCGGCGACAGGAGCAGGCCGGAGTCGTGCTGGATGTACATGTCGGGCTGGTCGTGTCGTTGCTCAGCCGAGATGAAGTCGGGACCGCCGATTCCTGGTCCCGCGAAGACAGTCCACGGGACAGGAGCGACGCACCTCAGCCAGAGCTACGTCTGCCGCCGAGCCATCACGACGTCTTTCGATTCCGCTCGTCGATGTCAGCAGCCACTCGTGCTCCCCAGCCGACCGCTCCGCCTGTGACTCGCTCGACGGCCGACCGGGGATCGGCCATCACCTCGTTGCGCTCACCGTCGACACACGTCCACCCTGTTTCGAGACAGATCAGCTCGACGAGTGTCGTCAGCCGCTCGACCGTCTCAGGGGTACCGAGTACGGGCCAGGTTGCAACCTCCATGTCGACCCACTCGTCCGCGAGGGCGATCGTCACCCCCGGCGAGTAGAGCTCGAGAGTGCGGGCGGCGTGCGCGACCTCTCCTTCCGTCAGTTCGGGCAGCGCGGTCGCAATGGCGTGAGCGTCCTTCGGGAAACGACGCAAAGCCGGATCGCGCGCGATGAGCAGGTCCGCGAGCCGTTGCTTACGGCGTTCTCGCTCGGGATCGGCCGCTCGGCTTTGGGCTTCATGTACGAGCTGCCGCGCGCGCGTGGTCGGATCTTCGCCTTCCAGGAGCGGCATCACCCACAGTTCGTATCCCATGCACGCGGAAGCTACCCGGCTATGTCGCGCCTGCTCGCGTGTTGTGCTTTCGCGTGGGACCAGGGACGGGACGTTCGAGCTGCGGCTTGCGCCTCGCGGCCGACGTGAGAGCGCGTGCCGTGTCAGCAGCGTGTTCTGACCGCACGCCTAGAGGTCGACGACCTCGAGCGACGCGTCGCGCTCGCGCAGCGCCTCGACGAGGACCCTGCGGTGGCACACCGCGGGGTCCTCCTCCAGGAACAGCAGCGCGGTCTTCGGCGTGTCCGGACGGGCCAGCTCGGCGGCGAGCTCGTCGAGCACCGGCGCCGCAGTCGACTCGATGTGCTCGCGGAACCCGGCCGCGGCCTGGGCGACCTTGTTGGTGCGGTAGAGGTGGCGCAGCTCGGGCGGCGTGCCGAGGTCGCGCCGGTGCTCGTACGCGATCCCGTGGCGCGCGAGCTGCTCGCCGAGCTTGGTCTTCGACATGCCGGGCTTGCGCGACTGCGCGCGGAAGCGCACGTCGATGACCCGCTCGACCCCGGCCGCCTCGAGCTCGGCCGACAGCGACTCGGGCCGCAGCTTCTCGTAGCCGATGGTCCAGATCGCCGGGCTCAAGCGGGCGCCTCGTCGCGCGGCGGCTCGGCGGCGCGACCCGGCTCGAGCGCGGCGACCTGCTCGACCGCCGCGACGAGCCGGTCCACCTCGGCCATCGTGTTGTAGTGCAGGAACCCTGCGCGGACGGCTCCTCCGTGCTCCTCCAGGCCGAGCGACTCCATGAGCGCGAGCGCGTAGTAGTTGCCCGACCACACGTAGACGCCCTCGGCGGCAAGTGCCTCGGCGACGGCGTCCGGTGTCGAGCCCGCGACGGTGAAGCAGAACGTCGGGGTGCGATCGGCGACCCGCTCGGGCTCGGGGATCCCGTACAGCGTCACGCCGTCGATGGCCGGCAGCCGGTCGAGGACGGCCCGCGTGAGCGTCTCCTCGTGCGCGCGAATCCGCTCGTACGCCGCATCGAGGTCGCCGTCGCCGAGGCCGCGCAGGTCCTCGATCGCCGCGACGGTCCCGGCCATCGCCTCGAACGACGGCGTGCCGGTCTCGAAGCGGTGCGCCGGCGGGTACTCGCTGGCCGGGCGGACCCGGTCGGCCGACCACGTCTCGGCGAGGTCGCGGCGGATCGCGGCGATGCCGAGGTGCGGGCCGAAGAACTTGTACGGCGAGCACAGCAGGACGTCGACGCCGAGCGCCGCGCGGTCGGGCCGCCGGTGGGGTGCGTAGTGCACGGCGTCGGCCCAGGCCAGCGCGCCGGCGTCGTGGGCCAGCCCGGCGATCCGGCGGGCGTCGGTGATCGAGCCGACCGCGTTCGAGGCCAGGGTGAACGCGACGACGCGGGTGCGGTCGTTGAGCAGCCCGGCGAGCGCGTCGACGTCGAGCGTGGCGCCGGCCGCGCGCAGCGGCGCGTGCTTCACCACGAGGCCGTGGTCCTCGGCGACCCGCAGCCACGGTGCGACGTTCGCGTCGTGGTCGAGGTCGGTGACGACGATCTCGTCGCCGGGCTCCGACGCGCGGGCCACCGCGTGGGCGAGCTGGAAGTTCAGCGTCGTCATGTTCGCGCCGAACGCGATCTCCTCGGGAGCGCTCCCGGTCAGCTCCGCGCAGGAGCGACGCGCCTCTTCGATGAGGGCGATCGTGTCGCGTGAGGTGGCGAACACGCCGCCGTCGTTGGCGGTGCCGTTGCGCAGGTGGCCGGCGATCGCCTCGATGACGACCTCCGGGGCCTGCGAGCCACCGGGACCGTCGAGGAACGCGGCGTCGCGGGCGAGCGCCGGGAAGAGCGGGCGGAGGGCGTCGGGATCGAGCGGCTGGGCCATGCCCGCACGGTAGAACGACGAGGGGCGCCTCGCGGCGCCCCTCCTTCGTGTCTTGCTGTTGGTGCTCTGCCCTTCAGTGGGGCGCGCGGCTCCTAGTGGGAGGCGAGCGCGCCGCCGCAGTGGGGGCACGAGCTGCGGTCGGAGCACTGTGTGGCGCTCCACATCCGCAAGCAGCTTCGGCAGATCTTCCTCATGAAGATCTCCTTTCTCTGCCGCGCCGGTTCTCCTGCGCGGCGGTGTAAGCGCCGAGTCTGCGGGTTCCTCCAGATCGTTCTAGAGCGTCGTGACGTTGACGGCCTTGGGGCCCTTGGCCCCGGCCTCCGTCTCGAACTCCACGCGCGCGCCTTCGGCGAGCGAACGGAATCCGTCGCTCACGATCGCGCTGTGGTGGACGAAGAGGTCCTTGCCGCCTTCGTCAGGCGTGATGAACCCGAAGCCCTTGTCGTCGTTGAACCACTTGACGGTTCCCTGAGCCATGCTGTTCCCTCCGCGGGGAGTGTTGTGCACTGCGACTGCGGAGATTGCTAGGCAACGACCTGCGGGCGCTCGGCACTGCTTGTGCCCGAGGCGAGTCCCCGGGCTCTGACCGGCCGAACTCTAGCGCGAGGTGCAGCGGGTTTGTCAAGTGGGTTCTCCACCTGTTCGCGTCAGCGCCGCCTTGCCCGCGCTGCCGGTCGACAGCCGCCGAGCGAGCCCGGGAAGCAGCGTGCGCAGCACGACCACCGCCGCCCATGGCCGCGGGACGTAGCGCTCGGCCTTCCCGCCCGGCCCGGCCTCGACGATCGCGTCGGCGGCCTTGTCCGGCGTCGAGACCACCCAGCGGGTCGCCGCCTTCGCCGTGAGCTCGGCCGCCGGGAACCCCTCGGTGGCGATGAAGCCGGGCAGGACGAGCCCGACGTGGACCCCGTGCTCGAGCTCCTCGGCACGCAGCGCGTCGCTCCATCCCGCGAGGGCGAACTTGCTCGCCGAGTAGCCGCCGGCGCCACCGCGCGAGACGCGCCCGGCCACGCTCGAGACGTTGACGATCGAGGACGGGGCCGACGCGCGAAGCAGCGGGAGCAGCGCCTCGGTCAGCCGCAGCTGGGCGTCGAAGTTGAGCGCCATGTGGCGGCGGACGTTCTCGTAGCCGCCGTCGCCGAACGTCGAGCGCCACGAGGACCCCGCGTTGTTGACGAGCAGGTGGAGCGTCCCGCCGTGGTGCTCCTCGACGTGCGCGCGGACCCGCGCGGGAGCGTCCTCGTCGACGAGGTCGACCGCGACGTAGGTCGTTGCGGGGCCGAGCTCGGCGGCGAGCGCGCGCAGGCGCACCTCACGGCGGGCGACGAGGACGAACCTGGCGGGGGGTTCACGAGCGAAGCCCCGAGCGTCCGCCTCGCCGATCCCGCTCGACGCGCCGGTGAGGACGGTGATCATGCGGCGGACCCTAGAGCGCGCCAGTTCCCGCCACGGGTCACGTTGGAGAGAGCGTGCCCCGATCGATCCTCCTCACCCTCGGCCTCCTCGCCGCCCTCGTCCTGCCGTCCGTCGCCCAGGCGAACCCGTGGCTCGAGCGCCGCGACCTGAACATCGCCCATCAGGGCGGGGAGATCGAAGCGCCGTCGAACACGATGTTCGCGCTGAAGACCGCGCAGGCGAAGGGCTCCGACGTGCTCGAGATCGACGTGCACGCGACCTCCGACGGCGAGCTCGTCGTCATCCACGACGCCACCGTCGACCGCACGACGAACGGCAAGGGCCAGGTCGACGAGATGACGCTCACCGAGATCCAGCGGCTCGACGCGGCGCACTGGTTCGTGCCGGGCTGTGGCACGTGTCACGGCCGGCCGGCCTCCGACTACGCCTACCGCGGCCTCGCGACGGGCGACCGCAGGCTGCCGAAGGATCTGAGGAAGAAGCGCCGGTTCAGCGGCTCGGACTTCACGGTTCCGACGCTACGCGGGGTCCTCGAGACGTTCCCCGACGAGCTCATCAACATCGAGATCAAGGCGACCGCTCCGGCGACGGCGCCGTACGAGCGCGAGCTGGCCGCGCTGCTGGCCGAGTTCGACCGCGGCGACGACACGATCGTCGTCTCGTTCACCGACAACGCGACCGAGGCGTTCAAGCTCTTCGCGCCCGCCATCAGCACCGCGGTCGGCACGGCCCAGGCCGGCCTGTTCTGGGCGAGCGCGCAGGGACCGCTCCCGGGCGCGCCGAACCCGCGCCACCAGGCGCTGCAGGTCCCGATCACGCTCAACGGCCTGACGATCGTCACGCCCGAGTTCGTCAAGCGCGCCCACGCGAACGGCCTGGCCGTCCACGTCTGGACGATCAACAAGCGTTCGGAGATGGAGTGGCTGCTCGACATCGGCGTCGACGGCGTCATGACCGACCGGCCGGCGCTGCTCGAGCAGGTGCTCGCCGAGCGCCGCTGAGAGGCGGCGACGCGCTAGCGGCGCACGCCGAGCGCGTTCGCGAAACACTCGCGCCGTGCGCCACTGGTTCGCAGTTCTCGCGGTCGGGGCGTCGGTCCTCGCCGCCCCCGCGGACGCGTCCGCCCAGTTCACCGACAAGCTCTACCACGGGACGACCGCCCGCGGCGCCGAGGTCCAGCTGGTCACGTACGAGGCCGACCGCGTCGAGAGCGCGACGGTGAGGTGGACGGCCCGCTGCCGCCAGTTCGAGGAGCCCGCGGAGCTGTTCTCGACCGCCGAGGTGCTGCCGCGCACGTCGGACCGGCGCGAGTTCTCGGTGGTGACCACCTCGAGGCTCGACAGCGACGACGTGCGGCTGCGCTCGCCGGCGACCGCGAAGGTCGAGCTCGCGCTGACCGGCCGGCGCCGGCGCGTGCCGGGCCGGCCCGGCGCGGAGTCGTGGATCGGGACCGTCGAGGCGACGATCGAGATCCGCGCGGACGCCAGGCCGAACCGTCTGCTCGAGCGCTGCGGCATGCGCAGGACCGCCGTCCGCGTCTGGCGCGAGGGACTCGGCACCGGCACCTGGGCGATGAACGGCGATCCCGGCGAGACGCTGCTCGACGGCAGGCCGCGGTCCTTCGACCGCACGAACTCGACGATGGTCGCCTACGGGAACCGTGAGGAGATCACCGTCGCGGTGGAGAGCGGCGTCGACGACTGGTTCGCGTCGTTCACGGCACCCGAGAACGGGGCGCTCGTGAAGGGTGCTCGGTACACCGTCTCGCGCGACGCCATCGGGCCGCCGGAGCCCGCGCGGATGCGCCTGAGCTCGTCGGCACCCAGATGCAACGGACACTCCGGCGAGTTCACCGTCAACGATGCCCGATACAACGAACGTGGCCGCCTGCGGTCGCTCCGGCTGAGCTTCGTGCACTTCTGCGACACGACCCCGGCCCTGCGCGGGACGCTCGCGTGGCGAGCGTCGCGGTGAACGGCCGGCGGCTCGCGGTAGCCGCCGTGGCGATGGTCGCCGCGCTCGCTGCGGCGTCACCCGCCGAGGCCCAGTTCCTGGACCGCGACAGCCCGATCTTCCGGGGGGTGACGGGGCAGAACCGCGACGTCCGGTTCCTCGCGGACGTGGGCGGCCGCGTCGGTGACCTGACGATCGACTGGGACGCACGCTGCCGCAACGGCACGCGGTTCGCGCCGCAGACCACGGTGTTCGACGCGCCGCCCGAGGGCGCCGGGCGCGAGGTCGTCGAAGGCGTGGGCCGCTACCGGATCGCCGAGCGCGGCGGGCGGATCGCGCGGGTCACGGTCGTGATCGCCGGTCGGCGCAGCGGACCGGCCGGCGACTTCGTCGCGCAGTCGTGGACCGGCACGCTCCGCGTCCGGGCGGAGATGCGGCGGTACGGGCGTCTCACCGACCGCTGCACCCTGCGGACCCGGTGGCGCGCCCGCGCCGAGGGCTTCGGAGCCGGGACCTGGGACATGGTCCCCGACACGCCGCCCGAGGGCAGCCCCGGCCCGTGGCGGCACGAGCCGGCGACCGCGACGACCGCGGCCGCCGGCACGCGCGACGCCGTCTCGGTCGTCTCCCAGTCTGCGGAGGGCGGTCGGTGGTACGGATCGTTCCGCGCGCCGGCGCTCAACCGTCTCGAGCCGGGCCGCACGTACATGCCGAGCCGCGACGTCGAGGGCGCGGCGTCGATGTCCGTCACGACGACCGTGCCGAACGAGTGCGAGCTCGAACAGAGCTTCACGATCGAGCGGATCGCCTTCGACCGCCTCAAGCGCCTTGCGTCGCTGCGCGTGTCGTTCGTGCAGAGCTGCGGCGAGGGGCGCTCGCGCTGGCGCGGCGTGATCGACTGGACCGCTGCGCGGTGAGGCGGATCGCGCTGGCGGCGCTCGGGGTGGCCGCGAGCCTCGCGACGGCGGACTCTGCGTCCGCCCAGGGGGAGCCGGAGGCGCCGCCGATCCTCGCCTCGAGCTACGGCGGCGGTTGGGCCGGCCGGACGCAGCAGCTGTGGCTGCGCGCGGAGCCCGCCGAGGGTGGCCAGGCGCTCCAGCGGGTCTTCGGCCTCGCCGACACGCCGTGCGGGACGCTCAGCTTCACCGCCGACGCGGTGCCGGCCCCCGGCGGGGCGTTCGACACCTCCGGCCGCACGCGCGACGCGACGGTCCTCGCGTCGTGGCGGCTGCGTGGGACCATCGCCGGCGCGGAGGGCCGCGGCACGCTCGAGGCGAACGTCCAGACGAGACGCCGCGGGCGCACGGTCCGCCGCTGCAAGGTCCAGGCCCGGCCGTGGGTGCTCGCGACCGGCAGCCGGACGATCAGGCCGGCGACGGCGCTCGAGTGGCCGCCCGTCTCGTCGCGCTGGAACGGCACGACCGACGGCAAGGGGATCTTCTCGCTGCTGATGGGCTCCAGCCGGCGGCGCATCGACCGTGTCCTCGTCGGCGTGGACATGACGTTCTGCCCGCGGCGCAGGCCCGACCGGCTGTGGGTGGTCCTGCGGGACGTGCGCGTCGACGAGCAGCGCCAGTTCCGGACCATCGAGCGGTTCGTCCTGCGCGAGGGCGGCGTCGTGCGGCGCCTCCGGGTCGCGCTGACGGGATCGTTCGACCTCTACGAGCTCGAGGCGTCCGTGGACCTGCGCGAGGTGACGCGCCGCGCCGCTACCGGCGCGCTCGTCTCGGCCTGCCAGACCGGCTCGCTGTCGGTGGAGGCCGCGCAGATGGGCGCGACCTCCGCCTCCGGCTAGGGCACGAGGGGCCGCTCGGGCAGCGGCATCGGGTCGATCGGCATCGGCGGACGCTCGTCGTCGACCGACTCGCCGATCGCCCGGGTGCCGCCCTTCGCGGTCGACGGCCACCACACGCGGTCGCCCAGCAGTTCGACCGCCGCGGGCACCATCACCGTCCGCACGACGAACGTGTCGAGCAGGATGCCGACCGCGACCATGAACCCGATGTTGAACGCGAAGGTCACCGGCAGCGTCATCAGCACCGAGAACGTGCCGGCGAGGACGATCCCCGCGCTCGTGATGACCGGGCCGGTGGCCGCGAGTGCTCGCAGCGTCCCCTCGCGCGTGCCGTGCACGCGCGCCTCCTCGCGCACGCGGCTCATCAGGAAGATCGTGTAGTCGATCCCCAGCGCCACGAGGAAGATGAACGCGTAGGTCGGCAGCGACGCGTCGACGCCCGCGTTGCCCTGCACCTCGATGAAGAAGAAGATCGAGAGCCCCAGCGTGCCGAGGAACGAGATCACCACCGACGCGATCAGGACCAGCGGCGCGACGAGGGCCTGCAGCAGGATCGCGAGGATGATGGCGATGACGAGCAGGGCGACCGGCACGATGATGCGCAGGTCGCGCTCGTTGGCCGCGTTGATGTCGGCGGTGACGGCGCTGCCCGCGCCGACGAGCGCCTCGCCGCCGGGGCCGAGGTCGTCGAGCCGCTCGCGCAGAGGTTCGACGCGCGCGATCGCCGCGTCGGTCGACGGATCGTCCTCGAACGTCACGTCGAGCCGGCCGACCTGACCGTCGCGCGAGCGCTGGACGGCCGGGCTGACCGACGCAACCCCGCCGAGGCTCGTGACCCGCTCGCGGACCGCCTCGACGTCGGCGTCGGTGACCTCGGCCCCGTCGCGCTTGATGAGGATCGCGGTCGGGCTGAGCGCGCCCGACGGGAACGACTCGCCGAGCACGGCGAAGCCGTCGACGCTCTCGACCGGGTCGTTGAAGAACCCGCTGATCGAGTAGTCCTCCTTGTAGCTCGTCAGCCCGAGCGCGAACGCCCCGAACATCACGAGCGTCGCGGTCAGCGCCAGAGCCGGACGCTTGAGGACCCGGTCTCCCACCTTGCGCCAGACGCCCTGTCGCGCGACGAGCTCGAGGCCGGGAGCGTACGCAACGGTCGACCGGCGCGGCCAGAACCCGTTGCGCCCGAAGATCGTCAGCAGTGCCGGCAGCAGGGTCAGGCCCGCGAGGAGGACGGTTCCCACGCCGATCGCCGAGGTCACGCCCATCGCGTTGGTCGAGCCCGCGTCGGCGAGCAGCAGGACGAGCATCGCCGCCATCACCGTGCAGCCACTGGCGATCAGCGCGGGACCGGCACGACGCACCGCGCGCTCCATCGCGAGATGCTTGTCCTGGACCGCATGGAGCTCCTCGCGGTATCGACTCACCAGCAGCAGGCAGTAGTCGGTGCCCACGCCGAACATGAGGACGAGCAGGATCTGCGTGCCGCTCGAGCTGATGTCACCCGCGACCTTCGCGTACCCGTAGATGAGCGCATTGGCGACGAACGAGGCGCCGAGGACGACGACGAGTGGGATCACCGCGATGATCAGCGACCGGTAGATCAGCAGGAGCAGGACCAGCACGAGGATCACGGTTGCCGCGAGCAGCTTGAAGTCGAAGTCCGCGAAGACCTCCTCGAAGTCGGCGTTGAGGCCGAGGACTCCGGTGACGTACACGGACAGGCCGCCCGGGCGCTCGCCGCTGCCGATCGCCTCGCGGGCGTCCTTGCCCCAGCCGCCGATGTCCTCGAACTGCAGCGGGATGGTGACCGCCGTGTAGGCCGTGTCGCCCTTCTCGGACACGAGCTCGGCCGGCGCGCCCGCGGCGAACGGCACGACCGGATCGCCGATGACCGGGATCTCGTCCTTGACCTTGGCCGCGTCTGCGGCGATCTTCTGCTTGTCGGCGTCGGTGAGGCCACCGTCGCGCTGGTAGAGGATCAGTCCGGTGGCTGTCTCGCCGCTCGCGAAGCGCTTGTCGAGGAGCCGCTGGACCTCCGTCGACTCCGCGCTGCCAGGAAGGAAGCTCGTGGTGCTGTCGCTCGTGACGTCGGCGAGCTTCGCGCCGATCGGCCCGGCGACGACGAGGAGCACGAGCCAGATCAGAACGACGTACCACTTGGTGCGACGACCGGTGACGAAACGAGCGAGAGAAGCCATAGGCGTCCGAACCTATGTGGCACACCGGCGCTCGGCAAGTGGGGTTAGCACGACCATTACGAATGGGCGGCATGAGCCGTCCTACTGTGACCGGGGTGAAGCTCAGCGTCCTCGACCAGTCCCCCATATCCGAGGGCTTCACCGGGCCGGACGCGCTGCGCAACACGGTCGACCTCGCGCGGCTCGCCGACGACCTCGGCTACCACCGCTACTGGGTCGCCGAGCATCACGGCGGGATGTCGCTGGCCGGGCCCAGCCCCGAGGTCCTCATCGGGCCGATCGCCTCGGCGACCGAGCGCATCCGCGTCGGCAGCGGCGGCGTGATGCTCCCGCACTACAGCCCGTTCAAGGTCTCCGAGTCGTTCAGCCTGCTCGCGGGCCTCTTCGAGGGGCGGATCGACCTCGGCATCGGCCGGGCCCCGGGCACCGACCCGCTGACGACGTTCGCGCTCCAGCGCGATCGCCGCGAGGCGGCGCCGGACGACTTCCCCCAGCAGCTTGCGGAGCTGCTCGCGCACCTCGACGGGACGCTGCCCGACGACCACCCGTTCACCCACCTGCACCGGGCGCTTCCCGGCCGCCCGTACGAGCCCGAGGTCTGGCTGCTCGGGTCCTCGCCGCAGAGCGCGGTGTGGGCGGCGCAGCTCGGGCTCCCCTACGCGTTCGCCGACTTCATCGCGCCGGGCAACGCGTCGATCGCGCAGTCCTACCGCTCGTCGTTCAACGCGTCCGAGCGCCTCGCGCTGCCGAAGGTGGCGGTCGCCGCGTGGGTGATCTGCGCGGAGACCGACGAGGAGGCGCAGGAGCTCGCGGCCTCGTCGCGGATGATGATGACGCTGCTGCGCCGCGGCCGGCTCGCCCCGGTGCCGCCGGTCGACAAGGCGCTGCGGTTCCTCGAGGCCGAGAACATCGGGCCCGACGGCACGGGCGCCCGCCGCGCGATCCTCGGCTCCCCTGCGTCGGTGCGCGCGAAGCTCGAGGAGCTCGCCGAGGCCTACGGCGCGGAGGAGGTCGTCGTCGTGACGATCACCTACGACCACGCCGCACGCCGGCGCTCCTACGAGCTGCTGGCCGAGGCGTTCGACCTGAGGCGGCCTCGAGTCCGGCGACCTCTCGAGGCCGCCTCCTAGTCCTCGCCGCGCTCGCGGGCGACGTCCTCGCTGCGGCCGACGGCGTAGAACGCCAGCGCGGTCCCGACGACCGCGCCGAGGCCGAGCAGCCCGAACCCGATGACCTCGAGCGTCCCGTCGGCGACGACGAGCAGCACGATCCCGACGAGGATCGCGGCGACCGCGGCGGTCACCCACGGCCGCGGGACCAGGCCGGCCATCTAGAGGGCCCGCTTGAACAGCAGCAGGTGCCCGTCCTTCTCGTTGTGCAGGGCCATCGAGGTCAGGACCTTCACGAGCTCCCAGCCCTCGGCGCCCATCTCGTTGAGCTGCTTGGTCAGCGCCTCGCGGTCGAGCTCCTCGTCCTTGCGGCCCATGAAGCCATGGGTGATGACGCTGGTGGTGTACTCGAAGGCGCTCATGCCGACGAGCCTACGGCGCCGCGCCGTAGCCTGCACGGCCCGTGGAGTCGCTCCTGCTCGGACTGTCGCTCGGCCTCGGCGCCGGGCTCGCCCCCGGGCCGCTGCTGGCGCTCGTGGTCGGGGCGACGCTCGAGCGCGGCTTCGCGGCGGGAGCGCGGATCGCGGCGGCGCCGCTCGTCAGCGACGCGCCGATCGTCGCGCTCTGCGTGCTCGTGCTCGGCGGCCTGCCCGACGAGGCGCTGGCGGCGCTCTCGCTGGCCGGCGCGGTCTTCGTGCTGTGGCTCG
>CADCVT010000240.1 GCA_902806215.1 uncultured Solirubrobacteraceae bacterium
CCCCACTGCTGCCTCCCGTAGGAGTCTGGGCCGTGTCTCAGTCCCAGTGTGGCTGATCGTCCTCTCAGACCAGCTACCCATCGCAGCCTTGGTAGGCCATTACCCCACCAACAAGCTAATGGGCCGCGGGCTCATCCAGTTGCGGAGGCCGAAGCTTCCTTTCCCCCGAAGGGCACATCAGGTATTAGCCCGGGTTTCCCCGGGTTGTCCCTGTCAACTGGGCAGATGACCCACGTGTTACTCACCCGTTCGCGGCTCTGCCCCTGGCCGAAGCCAGGTTCGTCGCTCCACTTGCATGTGTTAAGCACGCCGCCAGCGTTCGTCCTGAGCCAGGATCAAACTCTCCGTGAAGAACTGCATAAACAGCCGGCTCGAAAGCCGACCGATCACGAAAAGCTGTCATGGCTGGTTGGGGTCGCCGTACACCGGCTTCCCCGACCATGACGGGTTACTTCTAAGTCCACCGAGACCGCTGGCGATCTCGGTAGATCAAGTCTGGGCACACCAACCGACCGTGAGGTCGGGGTGTACGCATGCTGTTGAGTTTTCAAAGACCGCCGCGCCTCCTGAGAAGGGGATTCCTTCTTGTGGGCGCGCCTGAGACGTGGTCTCAGGAGCGGATCGAGCAGTATAGCGTCTGTCGGCGGGGCGTTGTGGCCCTTGGCCTTCGCTGACTGCCGCGGGGCAATATAGCGCGTGGCTCGACGGAAACGGAAGGCTGCTAACCCTTTGGCCCGATGGCCGGGCCGCAAGCCGACATCCACGAGTTCCCGGGCACGCGCCCGCGCGTGAAGAAGCTCCGGCTGCTGCTGGTCCTCTTCGGCCTTTCGCTGCTCGCGCTGGTGTCGACCGTCTTCGGGATGATGATGGCCGTCGCGTCCGATCTTCCGAGCCTCGAGAACGCCCGGGAGTTCAAGAGCGCCCGGAACTCGGTGCTCACCGACGTGCGCGGGCGCCGGCTGGGGATCCTCACCGGCGCCGAGAACCGCATCCTCGTGCGCGCGGACGACATCTCCATCCACATGAAGCGCGCCGTCGTCGCGATCGAGGACAAGCGCTACTACAACCACGACGGCGTCGACCTGCGCGGCGTTGGCCGCGCGTTCGTCCAGGACGTCCTGCAGCGCAAGGCGGTCCAGGGCGGCTCGACGATCCCGCAGCAGTTCGTCAAGAACTACCTCAAGGCCCAGGACAAGCGCACGGTCTTTCAGAAGCTCCGCGAGTCGGCGATGGCGTACCACCTCGATCGCAAGTGGACCAAGGAGAAGATCCTCACCGAGTACCTCAACGCGATCTACTTCGGCAACGGCGCCTACGGCATCGAGTCGGCCGCGCGCACGTACTTCGGGCAGCTCCCGTCGCACAAGGGCTGCGGCACCGACGAGCGCCCGTGCGCGAAGGAGCTGCGACCGGCCGAGGCCGCGATGCTCGCCGCGGTCATCGCGTCGCCGAGCCTGTACGACCCGGTCAGCCGCCCCGCCAACGCCGAGAAGCGTCGCAACCTCGTGCTCGAGCGCATGAACGAGCAGCGGATGATCAACCCGATCGAGTACCGCGACGCGCTCGCGACGGCGATCAACCCCGACGTCACGCCGCCGCGCGAGGAGTCGCGGACCCCGTACTTCACGACCTGGGTCAAGCAGCAGGTCGTCGACCGCTACTCGGCGCGTGCCTTCACGGCCGGCCTGAAGATCCGCACCACGCTCGACCTCGACATGCAGAAGGCGGCGGAGGACACGGTCAAGCGCTGGCTCGGCAACCCGGCCGGCCCGACCGCCGCCGTCGTCGCGATCGACAACGAGAACGGCGAGGTCCGGGCGATGGTCGGCGGGCGCGACTACCGCAAGTCCCCCTTCAACCTCGCGACGCAGGGCCAGCGCCAGCCGGGCTCGGCCTTCAAGCCGTTCGTGCTGGCGACGGCACTGCGCGAGGGCATCGGCCCGGGCTCGCAGTGGGTCTCCAAGAAGCAGAAGATCCGCAACGAGGCCGTCGGCTGCGACTTCGAGGTCAACAACTACGAGGACACGTACGCGGGCGTGACCACGCTCGCGCGTGCGACGACGTACTCCGACAACGCGGTCTACGCCCAGGTCGGCCTGCGCGTCGGGCTGCGCAAGATCGCCCGGCTCGCGCGGCGGATGGGCATCCGGACGCCGGTCTCGCGCAACTGCGCGATGACGCTCGGCGGCCTGAAGGAGGGCGTCACCCCCCTCGACATGGCCCACGCCTACCAGTCGTTCGCCACCGGCGGGCGGCTCGTGACCGGCTCGCTCGGTCCCGACCGCGGCCCCGTCGGCATCCGCGAGGTCTGCCGGATCAGGGGCAAGGAGTGCCGCGACAAGACCAAGAACAAGAAGCAGGTCGACCGCGTGCTGCCGCAGGGCGTCGCCGAGCAGACCAACCAGATCCTCTCGACCGTGATCTCGAGCGGCACCGCGGTCCGCGCGCGGATCGACGAGTTCGCCGCCGGCAAGACTGGCACCACCGAGAACTACGGCGACGCCTGGTTCGTCGGCTACACGAAGAAGCTCACCGTCGCGGTGTGGGTCGGCTACCCCGACAAGCTCGTCCCGATGACGACCGAGTACCGCGGCGAGCCGGTCGCCGGCGGCACCTACCCGGCGGAGATCTGGCGCGACTTCATGAACGCGGCTCGCAAGCTCTACAAGGAGCGCGAGGACGCGCAGCGCAAGAAGAACGGCAA
>CADCVT010000241.1 GCA_902806215.1 uncultured Solirubrobacteraceae bacterium
CAAGGACTACGTCTCGACCGTCCTCGAGTGGGGCGTGCGGCAGCTCGACAAGCCCGTCGAGGTGAACGCCGAAGGGGATCTCCCCGCAAAGGCGAAAGCCGACCTCTTTCCGGCCTATGACGACGACGGCGGCATGCTCCTCGTGCTGACGCCCACGTCGTAGCGCTCCAGCTACTACCCTCCGAGCAACGTTGACCGAGCGCCGCCGCAACCTCTTCATCCTGCTTCTCGTGGGCGCCCTCGTCGCGGGGTCCCTGTGGGTCATCACGACCAAGGAGACCAAGCTCGGGCTCGATCTGCGCGGCGGCGTCGAGCTCGTCTACGAGGCCACGCCGAGCGAGCTCGACGACTCCCCGACGACGACGGGCAACGGGACCACGCCGGACGACGAGTCGATCAACCGCGCGATCGAGGTCATGCGCGACCGCGTCGATGCCCTCGGCGTCGCCGAGCCGGAGATCCAGCGCTCGGGCGAGAACCTCATCAACGTCGGCCTGCCCGACGTCAAGAACGCCGACGAGGCGCAGCAGCAGGTCGGCCAGGTCGCCCAGCTCTTCTTCTACGACTGGGAGCCGAACGTCATCGGCCCCGACGGCAAGCCCGCCCCGTCGGACGGGGCCGTCACGGGTGGGTCCGCGGCCGGCAGCCCGCAGGCGGCGGTCAAGAAGTACGACGCGATCCAGCGCGCGCTGAAGCGCAAGCCCGTCCAGGACGGCAACAACACCCACAAGGGCCAGTTCTTCGCGATCAAGGAGGAGGTCCCCGCCAAGGGCAAGACCGCGAAGCAGAAGGGCGTCGTCCTCGCGGGTCCGGA
Organism: uncultured Solirubrobacteraceae bacterium; assembly: GCA_902806215.1. Lineage (GTDB taxonomy): Bacteria > Actinomycetota > Thermoleophilia > Solirubrobacterales > Solirubrobacteraceae > CADCVT01. The sequence goes on from CADCVT010000241.1 coordinate 815, forward strand.
GGAGACGCGCGAGGAGCTCAACGAGGACCTCACGGAGCTGCGCCAGAGGAACGAAGAGGGCAAGCGCCTGCGCGACCAGGCGAAGATCCGCGAACAGGACCTGACGGACCCGAAGATCGTCGAGGTCCCCGAGGGCACCGTCCTCATCCGCGCGGAGCAGCCCGACTCGGCCGGACCGGACCAGAAGGGCGACGAGTGGTTCGTCCTGGCCGACAACGTGGCGCTGCGCGGCACGGACATCAAGAACCCCGAGCAGAACTTCAACAACAGCCCGGGCTCGAGCGGCCAGCCGAACGTCACCTTCGACTTCACCGACCGCGGCCAGCGGATCTGGAAGAACACCACCGCGGAGATCGCCCGCCGCGGCCAGTCGCAGCAGCTGCCCGGCACGCCCGCCCAGGCCGCGGCACAGCACTTCGCGATCGTCCTCGACGACGAGATCATCTCCGCGCCGTTCATCGACTTCCAGGAGAACCCGAGCGGCATCGACGGCTCGAACGGCTCGCAGATCGAGGGCGGCTTCACGCTCGAGTCCGCGCAGGAGCTCGCGAATTTGCTGAAGACCGGCGCGCTGCCGGTGAAGCTCGAGCTCATCTCGCAGTCCCAGGTCTCCGCGACGCTCGGTGAGCAGGCGCTCGACGAGGGCATCGTGGCGGGCGCGGCCGGCTTCGTCATCGTCGCGCTCTTCCTGCTGATCTTCTACCGGATCCTCGGCATCATCGCCGTGTCCGCGCTCGTGATCTACGCGCTGTTCCTGTTCGCGCTGATCAAGCTGATCCCGATCACGCTGACGCTGCCGGGCATCGCCGGCACGATCCTCACGCTCGGCGTCGCGGCGGACGCGAACATCGTCATCTTCGAGCGCGTCAAGGAGGAGATCCGCGGCGGCAGATCGGTCATGGCGGGCCTTGCCGCGGGCTACAAGAAGGGCCTCGCGGCGATCATCGACGCCAACGTCGTCACGATCCTCGTCGCGTTCATCCTCTTCGTGCTCGCGACCGCGGGCGTCAAGGGCTTCGCGTTCACGCTCGGCGTCGGCACCATCGTCTCGCTCTTCACCGCGGTCGTCTTCACGCAGGCGATCGTCGGCACGCTCGGCCGCTCGCGCCTGCTCGCGCGGCCGTCCGGTCTCGGGGCCGGCAAGCCCCGCCGGCCGATCACGTTCGACTTCATCGGCTGGTCGAAGTGGTTCTTCGTCACCTCCGGCGTGATCCTGCTCATCTGCGCGATGGCGCTCGGCAGCAAGGGCATCGACCTCGGCATCGACTCCGAGTCGGGCCCCCGCACCAAGGCGGCGCTCGAGCAGCTGCTCGGCGAGGACCAGATCCGCAACGTGCTCGAGTCCGTCGGCCTCGACGAACGCGCCGAGATCCAGGAGGTCGCCGATGAGGGTCTCGAGCGCAACGGCATCCAGATCTCCGCCAAGTCGCTTCCTCCCGATCAGGTCACACGGGTCACCAAGGAGCTCCGCGACGAGTTCGGGATAACCGGCGAGCCCAACACGCAGTCCATCGGGCCCACCTTCGGCGAGGCGGTGGCGAAGAACGCGATCATCGCGATCATCGCGTCGCTGATCGTGATCAGCATCTACCTGACGCTGCGGTTCGGGTGGCGGTTCGCGGCGCCGGTGCTCATTGCGCTCTCGCACGACCTGCTCATCACTGCGGGCGTCTACGCCCTTGCCGACCGGGAGGTGACGACGGCGACGGTCGCGGCGTTGCTGACCATCCTCGGCTTCTCGCTCTACGACACCATCATCGTCTTCGACCGAATCCGGGAGAACGTCCCGCGCATGCCGCGGGCCGCCTTCTCGCAGATCGTCAACCGCTCCATGTCCGAGGTCATCGTCCGCTCGCTGGCCACGACGTTCACGGCGGCGCTGCCGATCCTGTCGCTCATGCTGTTCGGCGGCGAGACCCTCCAGGACTTCGCGTTCGCGCTGCTCGTCGGCACGATCTCCGGTACGTACTCGTCGGTGTTCATCGCCTCGCAGGTGCTCACGCACTGGAAGGAGCGCGAGCCCGTGTACCGCCGTCGCCGGCGCGCGATCGCCGCCGAGCACAACGGCGTCGTGCCCGCCTACGCGACCGCGGCGGCTGCCGTCGACGTCGATCCGGACGGCCCCAAGCGTCCGACGCGCCGCCTCACGGCGCCGGAGGATCCCGCGCAGGGCGTCTCGCGCCAGGAGTTCGACGAGATGGTCCGCGACCTGCACGTCGACCCGCCGCCGACGTCGACCGCGGTCCGCGATCCGGACCCCACGGCCGACGCGTCGCCCGAGGACGTCTTCATGAAGGGCGACGGCGACGGCAACGGCAAGCGCAACAAGGACCGCAAGCCGCGGAACAAGCGACACGGAAGGCCGCGCTAGTGGGAGCTCTCGCCTGGGTCATGATGGCCATCGCCCTGTGGCACTTCACGGTGTTCCTGCCCGACCGCTTCTGGAGCGGGATCGTCGGCGCGTTCCTCGGTGCGGTGGTCGGTGCGGTGCTCTTCGGCCTGCTCATTCACGGCTTCACCGTGCCGGGCCGCGAGGACACCGACATCCTCACGACGCTCGAGGCGATCCCGGGGACCATCCTCGGCCTCGCTGTCGTGTGGCTGATCGGCGTTCGCCAGGAAGACGAGGACGACGACATCCCCGCCTTCCAGACCGCCAACCCGCACTGAGCTCGAGCTCTCACCTCGTCCTGCGCCTCGCGGTCGAGGTCTTCCGCGAACGACCGATCACCGACGGCTACCGCTGCTCGCTGTCGTTCGGGCAGTCGCGCCGCAGCGGCGAGGAGCCGATCGTGCACGACGGCGTCCTCGTCTGGGAGTCACCGGGGGTCGCCCGCGTCTGGATGATCGAGCCGCGGTACCTGCCGGCGTTCGACGCGGGGCGGGTGCTGACGTTCGTGGAGGGCCGCGCGGCGCGGGTCGTCGCGCGCGCGACGGTGGTGTCTCGCGAGGAGGACACGTCACCGTCTCCGCTCGCCGACCTCCGCGCTGCCGCCCGGCGCCCGCTGTCGTCTCCGGACTGAGTTCCGCTCGCTCTCGATGCGGCTCTCGTCTCGTGGTCCGACAACTGCGACGGGTCAGGGCAGCAGGCTCTTCGCGTTCTGGGGCTTCCCCGGACGCTCGCGGTTCCCGCGGTCAGCCGCCGGCGGAGCTCCTCCGCGGTCCAGGTGTCTTGGTTGCCGTTTGTAAGCCGGTGCTTACACCAGGTGTAAGCCCCCGCTTACAACTCCGAGACAAGGCCCTCGAACTCTCCTCGTCTAGCCGCTGCTCACCGCAAGCGAGCGGAGCGCCATCGAGAAGCCCCGCCGGCCGAAGCACGCGCTCCCGCCGCCGCGGGGCGTTCCGTCCGCCCGCCACCGCAGACTCGCGCGGGTGCCTGCCGGTTCCCCGACCCTTCTCCCGCCCGCCGAGCCGCTCGGGGCCGAGCCGCCTCCGCGACCGGTCCCGCGGCTCGAGGTCAAGCCGGTCGAGATGGCGTCGGTGCTGCGCCTGGAGCGCGAGCTCGGCGTGTCGCACCCGGTGGCGCAGGTGCTCGTCCGGCGCGGGATGGCCGATCCCGCCGACGCGCGGGCGTGGCTCGCCGCCGACGAGCGCCACGACGTCTCCCTGTTCGACGGCATCGACGTCGCGGTCGAGACGATCCTGCGGCACGCCCGGTCGGGGTCGCGGATCACGGTCCACGGCGACTACGACGTCGACGGCGTGTGCTCGACGGCGATCCTCGTGCGCGTGCTGCGGCGCCTCGACGCGACGGTCGACTGGTTCCTGCCGTCGCGGACCGAGGACGGCTACGGCCTCAACGCCCGGACGGTCGAGCGGCTCGCCGCCAAGGGGACCGGGCTGCTGCTGACCGCCGACTGCGCGATCACCGCGGTCGAGGAGATCGCCGCGGCGCGCGCCGCCGGGATGGAGGTGGTGGTCACCGACCACCACACGCCGCGCGCCGACGGGCAGCTGCCCGACGCGCCGATCGTGCATCCCGCGCTCAACGGCTACCCGTGCCCGGAGCTGTGCGCCGCGGGGGTCGCCTACAAGCTGGCGGGCGCGCTGCTGGCCGCCGCCGGCCGCGACCCGGCCGAGGCCGACGAGGACCTCGACCTGGTCGCGCTCGCGACGGTGGCCGACGTCGTCGCGCTGCGCGGCGAGAACCGCCGGCTCGTGCGCGAGGGCCTGAAGGTCCTCGGCCGCACCCGCAAGGCCGGCCTGCGCGCGCTCATGCGCGTGTCGAAGGTCGACCCGCTGCGCGTCGACGCAAGCGCGCTCGGCTTCCGGCTGGCGCCGCGGATCAACGCCGCCGGCCGTCTGTACCGTGCCGACGCCGGGCTCGAGCTCGTCCTCACCGAGGACGCCGACCGGGCGATGGAGGTCGCCCAGGAGCTCGACCGCGTCAACGGCGAGCGCCGCATGACCGAGCAGCAGATGCTCTTCGCCGCCGAGGCCCAGGTCCGCGAGCAGGGCGATCAACCGGCGTACGTCCTGCACGGCGATGACTGGCACCCCGGCGTGGTGGGCATCGTGGCCAGCCGCATCGCCGAGCGCTACCACCGCCCCGCGGTGCTGATCGCGTTCGACGGCGACACCGGCACCGGCTCGGGACGCAGCGTGTCCGGGTTCGACCTGCTCGCCGGCCTGAACGCCAGCGCCGAGCACCTGCTGCGCCACGGCGGCCACCGCGCCGCGGCGGGCATGGAGATCGCGCGCGCCGACCTCGACGCCTTCGCCGACGCGTTCCGCGCGCACGCCGACGAACTCCTCACAGAGGACCTGCGCCATCCCGTCGAGCGCGTCGACGCGGTCGTCGCCGGCGACGAGCTCGGCCTCGACCTCGCCGAGGAGCTCGAGCGTCTCGCACCGTTCGGGATGGGCAACCCGGGCGTCCGGCTCCTCGTGCCGGCCGCGCGGCTCACCGACCCGCGCCCGATGGGCGAGAACAAGCACGTCCGCTTCACGGTCGAGTCCGGCGGCGTGCGCGCCCGCGCGGTCGCGTTCGGCACCGCCGGGAAGATCCCGTGCGACGCCGACGGCCCGGTGGACGCGACGTTCACGCTCGAGCTCAACGAGTGGCAGGGCTCGGTCGAGCCCCGCCTCGTGCTCAAGTGCGCCCGGCCGAGCGAGCCCGAGCCGATCGTGCTCCTCGGCGACGACGACTTCCTCGGCGCGACCCTCGCCGAAGCGGCGCGAACGTACGCGCAGCCGGGCCCTGACCCGGCAGGGCGTACGTGGGGCGCGGACGTGCGCGATCGGCGCGGCGGCGGCATCGCCGGGACGGTCCATGCGCTCGTCGCTTCGGGAGAACCCGTGCTCGTGAGCTGCGCTCACTCCGGGCACCGGATGCGGCACCTGACAGGCCGGCTCGGTGGCTTCGCGCTCACCTCGCACGCCGCGCTCGAGCGCAATCCGGACCTGGCGAGGGGCTTCCGCCACGTCGTCCTGCTCGACCCCGGCCGGCCGCCCATTCCGGCTGGACCGATGGTCCATCTTGCCTGGGGCGCTCCAGAAGTAGACTGGACGGCGTCGATCCATGAACGAGAGCACGACCTTCGCGCCGCCGTCACCGCGGTCTACCGGGCCCTCAGGGCACGGTCGAGTGCGGCCGCAGACGAGCTCGAGGGCGCGCTGCGCGAGGACGATCCGCTGCGGTCGCCGGCTCTGGCCGGCCGCGCGCTGCGAATCCTCACGGAGCTCGGCCTCGTCGACCTCGACGGCGACCGCGCAAACGTGGTGCCGTCGCCTGAGCGCACGGAGCTCGATCGTTCCGCCGCGTTCCGGGCATACACCCAACGCAACCAGGACGAGCAGCGATTTCTGAGAACGGCGACAACGGCAGCAACGGCGACGCCCGAGAGGGCCGCGGCGGCCTGACCACGCGCCGGCTCCCGGTCGACCGGGTCGAGCATCCCGAGCTCCACCCGGCCGAGGTCGACCGTGCCGACTTCACCGCGCTCGAGCGCCGGCTGCTCGCCGACCTCTTCGCGATCGTCGAGGAGCACGCCGAGGAGTCGGTCGTCGAGATCGACCGCGCCGAGGTCGAGAAGGCGTTCCTGTTCGCGTGCGAGCACCACGCCGACCAGCGCCGCAAGTCCGGCGAGGACTTCATCGTCCACCCGGTCAGCGTCGCGAAGATCTGCGCCGGCATGCGCCTCGACACCGAGACGCTCGTCGCCGCGCTCCTGCACGACACCGTCGAGGACACGTCGGCGACGCTCGACGAGGTCCGCAGCGAGTTCGGCGAGGAGGTCGCCAACCTCGTCGACGGCGTCACCAAGCTCTCCGGGGTCACGTTCCAGTCGCGCGACGAGGCGCAGGCCGAGAACTACCGCAAGATGATGGTCGCGATGGCCTCGGACATCCGGGTCATCCTCATCAAGCTCGCCGACCGCCTGCACAACATGCGGACGATCGAGGCGATGCCGAAGAACAAGCAGATCGACAAGGCGAAGGAGACCCTGGAGATCTACGCGCCGATCGCGCACCGGCTCGGCATCCACGCGCTGAAGTGGGAGCTCGAGGACCTCGCGTTCGCCGCGCTGCACCCGCGCAAGTACCAGGAGATCAAGGGCCTCGTCAGCCAGCAGCGCGAGGAGCGCGAGCAGTACGTCCACGGCGCGGGGGAGGAGCTGGCCCG
>CADCVT010000242.1 GCA_902806215.1 uncultured Solirubrobacteraceae bacterium
ACGAGGTGGAAGAGCGCGGCGTCGGCCTCGAGGGCGCCGCGCAGCTTCTTCTTCGTCTGCCCGTGGATCTGGCAGATCCGGCTCTCCGACACGCCCATGACCTCGCCGATCTCCTGCAGCGTGAGGTGCTTGACGTACAGCAGCACGGCGATCTCGCGCTCGCGCTGGGGCAGCTCGGCGAACGCGCTGCGGAACCGGGCCTTCGCGTCGGACGTCGCGGCGGCGAGCTCGGGATCCAGGCGCTCGTCGGTCGACGGGATCGTGTCGCCGCGCTCGATCGAGGACTCGTCGTCGGACAGCACGACCGCGTTGAGCGACGTGACGTCGGACATCGCGATGTCCTCGCGGTGCTTGCGCAGCTCCTCGACGGTGACGCCGAGCGCCTCGGCCAGCTCGGGCCGCGTCGGGCGCCGGCCGTGGAGCACCGTGTACTCCTCGACCGCCTTCTCGATGTCGCGCTCCCACCGGCGGACCGAGCGCGGGGCCCAGTCCTGGCGGCGCATCTCGTCGAGGACGGCGCCGTGCACGCGGGTCCACGCGTACTGCTCGAGCGTCGCGCCCTTGGCCGGGTCGTAGCGGTCGATCGACTGGATCAGCGCCTCGAGGCCGACCGAGATGAAGTCCTCTGCGTCGACCTGCGACGGCACCTCGCGGACCTTGCGGTAGACGATGAACTTGACGAGCGGCGCGAGGGTCAGGATCAGACGGTCGCGCAGCTTCGGATCGCCGTTGAGTCGGTAGCGCTTCCAGAGCCGGTGCAGCTCGTCGGCGCGGAGTTTGCGGTCGGCGCCGCGCTCTTGAAGGCTCGTGCTCATGAGCGGACGTGTCTACCCCACCGGAAAGCGGGCGAGTGGCCAATACGCGCCCTTGCGCAACTTCCGTCAACTTTCCTTCACGTTCACCGTCAGAGATCAACGCTGGTCCTTCACGGTCTCGTCGCCCAGGATGGAGGCCGATGGGAGCCTTCCTCTGCCTCTTCTCCGCCGCCGCCTTCGGGTGCATGGCGATCTTCGGCAAGCTCGCCTACGACGCGGGCGTCGACGTCGGCGAGCTGCTGGTCGTGCGCTTCGGCCTGGCCGCCGCGGTGCTGGCCGCGGTGGCGCTCGCCGTGGGGCAGGTGCAGAAGCTCGGACGCCGCGCGGTCGTCGCCGGGCTGCTCATGGGCGGCGTGGGCTACGCGACGCAGGCCGGGCTGTACTTCCTCGCGCTCGAGCGGATGGACGCGTCGCTGCTGTCGCTGCTGCTCTACACGTACCCGGTGCTCGTGACCGTCGCGGCGATCGCCATCGGGCGCGAGACCGCGACGACGTTCCGCCTCGTCGCGCTGGGCGTCGCCAGCGTCGGCACCGCGCTCGTGCTGCTCGGCGCCGCGCAGGGCGCGCTCGACGCGCTGGCGACCGCGCTGGCGCTCGGCGCCTCGGTCGCGTACACGGCCTACATCCTGTGCGGCGACCGCATCGTCGCGGGCGTGCCGCCGGTGGCGCTGGCGTCGCTCGTGACCGCGGGAGCGACCGTCACGTTCGGGATCGTGCTGCTGGCGACGACGGGTCCGTCGCTCGACTTCGGGGCGGAGGGCTGGCTGTGGGCCACGGCGATCGCGCTGGTCTCGACCGTCGCGGCGATCCTCGCGTTCTTCGCCGGCCTGGCGCGCGTCGGGCCGTCGAGCGCCGCGATCCTCTCGACGCTCGAGCCGCCGGTCACGATCGGCCTCGCCGCGCTCGCGCTCGGCGAGGCGCTCAGCCCGGTGCAGCTCCTCGGCGGCGCGCTCATCCTCGCGACCGTGATCGCGCTGAGCTCGTCGTCGGTCAGAGCTCGCCCCGCGCCGTCCGGATGAGGCGGTCGAGCACCTCGGGCCCCGAGTGGATCCCGTCGTGGTGGTGCTCGTTGGTCACCCAGGCCCTGAGGCTCCCGACCTTCGCGGCCGTCTCGCGCGAGTGCGTGCTGTCGACGAAGACGTCGTCGAGGTAGATCGCGGCGGCGGTCGGGACGTCGTTGCGCGCGAGGCGCTGCTCGTCGTAGAGCTTGGGCCACTCGATCTCCGCGAGCCGCTCCGCGACCTCTGCGAACGGCCTCAGCGAGGGATGCTCGAAGTCCCTGCGCAGGACCATCTCGCCGTGGAGCAGCGGGTCGGTCCCGCGCTCGCTCAGGACGCGCTCGGCGGCCCAGTTCGTCGAGGTGCCGTTCGCCCAGCACGCCTCGTGCAGCACGGCATAGAGGGGGAACCCCGTGTGGTCGAGCTGGTTCAGCGCGTGCCGGCGAAACGCGATCGCCAGGTCGCCCTCCGGCGTCAGCGCTCCCTCGGCCAGGTAGTGCAGCGCCTCCAGGCCGCTGCCACGGCCGAGGTCGTTGCCGAGGCGCTTGAACGACGGCTCGAGCTCGACGACGCGCCGCCAGATCTCCTCGTCCTCGGGATAGCGCTCGAGGTACTCGGCCAGCCGCGCCTCGATGCGGGTGTAGGTCGCCCGGTACACGTCCTCGACCGGGCGGCCGATCGTCGGCAGGCCCCCGGTGATGAACGCCTCGCTGACGCCCTCAGGCGCGAACGACAGGTACGTGAGTGTCGCGAAGCCGCCGAAGCTCTGGCCGAAGACCGCCCACGGCCGGTCTCCGAGGAGCGCGGTCCGGATCTGCTCGGCGTCGCGGACGATCGCGTCGGCGCGGAAGTGCGCGAGGTACGCGGCCTGCACCTCGGCGGTCCCGGTCAGCGTCTGCTCGGTGACGGGCGTGCTGAGCCCGGTTCCGCGCTGGTCGAGGAGGACCACGTGGAAGTCCTCGAGCGCGCGGGCGAGCCAGGAGCCGAGCGAGTCCGGCCGCTTGTTGGGGAACCCGGGCCCGCCGTTGAGCTTGAGCAGGTACGGGCGGGTGTCGTCGTCGGCGTGTTTGGCCGATCGGACCTCGCGGGCGAACACCTCGATCCGGCGGTCGTCGCCGGGCGCGAGCGGCAGCTCGAAGCGGTGCTCGACCGCCCGGAAGCCGGGCGCGCGACGAAGGGGTCCGACCCGATGGCGGAACGCGGTCACCGCGCGGAGGATGACGATCGCGCAGACTGCGCGGCATGGCGACGCACGCGATCGAGTACGTGAGGGTCCGCAACGCGGCCGGGACGCTGCAGACGAACGTCCCCGCCGTCGAGGAGGC
>CADCVT010000243.1 GCA_902806215.1 uncultured Solirubrobacteraceae bacterium
ACGAGTTCCTCGCCGACCTGGGAGCCGCCCATGCCGCGTAGGGACGACATCCACAAGATCCTCATCCTCGGCTCGGGGCCGATCGTGATCGGCCAGGCCGCGGAGTTCGACTACTCCGGCGTGCAGGCGTGCAAGGTCCTCAAGGAGGAGGGCTACGAGATCGTCCTCGTCAACTCGAACCCGGCGACGATCATGACCGACCCGGAGTTCGCCGACGCGACGTACGTCGAGCCGCTGCTCCCGGGCCCGGTCGCGCAGGTCATCGAGAAGGAGCGCCCCGACGCGCTCCTGCCGACGCTCGGCGGGCAGACCGCGCTCAACCTCGCGCGCACGCTGCACGAGGACGGGACGCTGACCCGGTACGGCGTCGAGCTCATCGGCGCGAACTACGACGCGATCGGCCGCGCGGAGGACCGCGACCTCTTCGCGCAGACGATGGCGAAGGCCGGGCTGCGGATGCCCAAGAGCGCCATCGCGCACACGCTCGAGGAGGCCGAGGCCGCAGTCGGCGCCATCGGCCTGCCGGTGATCATCCGGCCCGCCTTCACGCTCGGCGGGCGCGGCGGCGGCGTCGCCCGGACGCCCGAGGAGTTCACGCGCGCGATCGAGACCGGCTTGGACGCGAGCCCGATCTCGCAGGTGCTCATCGACCAGTCGGTGATCGGCTGGGGCGAGTTCGAGCTCGAGGTCATGCGCGACCACAACGACAACTGCGTGATCGTCTGCTCGATCGAGAACATCGACCCGATGGGCGTCCACACGGGCGACTCGGTCACCGTCGCCCCGCAGCAGACGCTCACCGACCGGCTCTACCAGCAGCTGCGCGACCAGGCCTTCCAGGTCATCCGCGCGGTCGGCGTCGAGACCGGCGGCTCGAACGTGCAGTTCGCGGTCAATCCGGAGACGGAGGAGATCCTCGTCATCGAGATGAACCCGCGCGTCTCGCGGTCGAGCGCGCTGGCGTCGAAGGCGACCGGGTTCCCGATCGCGAAGATCGCCGCGCGCCTGGCGGTCGGCTACGCGCTCGAGGAGATCGACAACGACATCACCGCCGCGACGCCCGCGGCGTTCGAGCCCACGATCGACTACGTCGTCGTCAAGTGGCCGCGCTTCGCGTTCGAGAAGTTCGCCGGCGCCGACCAGGAGCTCACGACGCACATGAAGTCCGTCGGCGAGGCGATGGCGATCGGCCGCACGTTCCAGCAGGCGTTCGGCAAGGCCATGCGCTCGCGCGAGCTCGACGCCACGCCGAAGCTCGACGGCTCGGTGGAGGATCTGCTGACCCGCCTGGAGACGCCGAACGCCGACCGCTACGACGTGCTGCTCGAGGCCTTCCGGCGCGGTGCGAGCGTCGACGAGGCCCACGCCCGCACGTCGATCGACCCCTGGTACCTGCGCGAGCTGCACGCCTTGGCGCTGGATCCGCTCGCGCCGTTCTCGGGCGAGCGCACCTACAAGGCGGTCGACACCTGCGCCGCCGAGTTCGAGGCGCGCACGCCGTACTACTACTCGGGCTGGGAGCGCCGTCGCGACGACGAGATCGAGCGCGGCGACCGCCCCTCGGTGGTCATCCTCGGCAGCGGCCCGAACCGCATCGGGCAGGGGATCGAGTTCGACTACTGCTGCGTGCACGCCGCGATGACCGTCCGCGAGTCCGGCCGCGACGCGGTGATGGTCAACTGCAACCCCGAGACGGTGTCGACCGACTACGACACGTCGGACCGCCTGTACTTCGAGCCGCTGACGCTGGACGACGTCCTTGGCGTCATCGAGGTCGAGCAGCCCGAGGGCGTCATCGTCCAGTTCGGCGGGCAGACGCCGCTGAAGCTGGCCGACGGCCTCGCGGAGGCCGGGGTGCCGATCCTCGGGACGAGCCCCGACGCGATCGACCTGGCCGAGGACCGCGGCCGCTTCCAGGAGCTGCTCGACCGGCTCGGTTACGAGGCGCCGCCCTACGCGATGGCGCACTCGGTCGAGGAGGCGCTGGCCAAGGCCGACGACGTCGGCTGGCCGCTGCTCGTGCGCCCGTCCTACGTCCTCGGCGGCCGGGCGATGGAGATCGTGTACGACAAGGAGGGCCTGGCCGACTACCTGCGCCGCGAGGCGCCCAAGCCCGACGGCAACGGGGCACGGCGCGCGATCTACCTCGACCGCTTCCTCGAGAACGCGATCGAGGTCGACGTCGACGCCCTGTGCGACGGCGAGGGAGTCTGGGTCGGCGGGATGCTCCAGCACGTCGAGGAGGCCGGCATCCACTCGGGCGACAGCGCCCAGGTGCTGCCGCCGCACTCGCTCGGGCCGGAGATGCTCGCCGAGCTGCGCAAGCAGACCGAGGGGATCGCCCTCGGCCTCGGCGTCGTCGGGCTGATCAACGTCCAATACGGGATCTCCGCCGGCCGCGTGTACGTCATCGAGGCGAACCCGCGGGCGTCGCGGACGGTCCCGTTCATCTCCAAGGCGGTCGGGGTCCCGCTGGCCAAGATGGCCGTGCGGCTCATGCTCGGCGAGACGCTCGCCGACCTCGACCTGCCCGAGGACCCGATGGGCGGCGACCACGTCTCGATCAAGGAGGCGGTGCTCCCGTTCGACCGCTTCAAGGACGCCGACGCGATCCTCGGGCCCGAGATGCGCTCGACCGGCGAGGTCATGGGCATCGCCCGCGACTTCCCGACGGCGTTCGCCAAGGCGCAGGCCGCCGCGGGCGCGCCGCTGCCCACGGGCGGCACGGTGTTCCTGACGGTCACCGACTCCGACAAGGCCGGGGTCCACGGGATCGCGGCGACGCTCCACGACCTCGGCTTCGCGATCGTGGCCACGCGGGGGACGGCCCAGGCGGTCCGTGCGATGGGCGTGCCCTGCACCGCGATCAACAAGATCAACGAGGGCGAGAACCACGTCGTCGACTGGATCGTGCGCGGCGACGTCGACCTCATCATCAACACGCCGACCGGTTCGGGCGCACGCGCCGACGGTTGGGAGATCCGCCGCGCGGCCGTCGCCGCCGGCATCCCGTGCCTGACGACGCTCGCCGGAGGGGCGGCCGCCGCGCGGGCGATCGCGGTCGCGCAGCAGCGGGGGCCGGCCGAGGTGCTGTCGCTGCAGGAGATCCACGGCGCGCTCGGGCGCGAGGGGTCCCGCGCGCGGCAGGGGGCCGTGACGTGACGCTCGCCGCTCGATGATCTGGCGGGCGCTGAAGTGGATCCTGTTCCGGCTTGACCCGGAGCGGGCGCATCACCTCGTCTTCGTCCTGCTGAGGGTCGTGCCGCCCCGCGTGCTGCGCGGGCGGCGCCGCGCCGATCCGGCCCTGCGCACGGAGGCGCTCGGGCTCACGTTCGCCAACCCGGTGGGGCTGGCGGCCGGGTTCGACAAGGACGGCCTGGGCTACCGGCAGCTGCTCGCGCTCGGGTTCGGGTTCGTCGAGGTTGGGACGGTGACGCCCGAGCCGCAGCCGGGGAACCCGAAGCCGCGGATGTTCCGGCTGCCGGCGGATCGCGCGCTCGTCAACCGGTTGGGGTTCAACTCCCGGGGCGTCGAGGCCGCGCGCGCTCGCCTGATCGGACGGACGGCGGGTGTCGTGGGCGCCAACCTCGGCCGCAACAAGGACAGCGCGTCCGCGGTCGACGACTACGTCCGTGGGGCGCGGACGCTCGGGCAGCTCGCCGACTACGTGACGGTCAACGTCAGCTCGCCGAACACGCCGGGGCTGCGCGACCTCCAGGCGGTCGAGGAGCTGCGCCCGCTGCTGGAGGCGGTCAAGGCCGCGACCGACCGTCCCGTGCTCGTGAAGATCGCGCCGGACCTCGCCGACGACGACGTCGACGCGGTCGCCGACCTCGCGATCGAGACCGGTATCGCCGGGATCATCGCGACGAACACCACGATCGATCGCGGGGGGCTGCGCGACGCGCCCGACGTCGGCCCCGGCGGCCTGAGCGGCGCACCGCTCAAGGCTCGCGCGCTCGCCGTCCTCGAGCGCCTGCACGCCAGGGCGGGCGACCGCCTCGTGCTCGTCGCGGCCGGCGGCATCGAGGACGCCGACGACGCCTGGGAGCGCATCCGGGCCGGCGCGACGCTCGTCCAGATCTACACCGGCTTCGTCTACGGCGGGCCCGGAACGCCGGCGCGCATCTCCGCCGGCCTCGCCGAGCGGGCACGAAGGGATGGATACGAACGTGTGGAGCAGGGGATTGGCGCTGCCGCTCGTGCGGTAGTCCTGTAGCGTTGAAACGACGAGTCGCCCAGGCGACTCCGGGTCACCCTGTCGCGCGTCGGAGGGGACCATCCTCAGCGGATGGTGAGCGCTCGATACGGATCGCGCCGGCTGTCACCGGTGCGCTTCTGCATGCCCGCAAAAGGCCTGCAAATGAGCCACGCACGGTCGAGCGGCCTGCACCCGTCTCGACCTCGACTTCAGCTGGAGGGATCTTTGCGGGGGTCGCCTTGCAGGGCGCTCTTGGCGAGGTATAGTCGCCGCCCATGCCGCCGGCCACGAACACGCCCCCCAAGCACTCGGCGGCCCCCGAAAGATCACTCGTCCAGCGTATGGACGCGCTGCAGCGCGCGAACGAGATCAGGACTCGTCGCGCCCAGTTGAAGAGGGATCTCAAGGGAGGCCGCGTCTCCATCCACGACCTCCTCCTGGATCCGCCGGAGTACCTCGAGACGGCCAAGGTGTTCGACATGCTCTTGGCCGTGCCGAAGTACGGCCGCGTGAAGGTCAACAAGATCCTCGTCACCTGCAGGATCTCCCCGAGCAAGACCATCGGCGGACTCTCCGAGCGGCAGCGCAACGAGCTCGTCGGCCTGCTGCGCCGCTGAGCGCGCGGCGTTGGCCAAGGTCTTCGTCATCACCGGCCCGAGCGGGGTCGGGAAGGGCACGCTGATCCGCGCACTGCGCGAGCGCGTGCCCGAGCTGGAGCTGAGCGTGTCCGCCACCACGCGTCGCGCGCGCCCGGGCGAGACCCAGGGCGTCGACTACCACTTCCTCAGCGACGACGAGTTCGAACGCCACGTCACCGCCGGCGACTTCGTCGAGCACGCCGAGTACAGCGGCCGCCGCTACGGAACGCTCCGCGAGGAGCTCGAGCGCCGCGTCGCCGGCGGGCACCCGGTCGTCCTCGAGATCGAGGTGCAGGGGGCGCGCCAGGTCCGCGACACGCTGCCCGAGGCGGTCCAGATCTTCATCACCCCTCCGTCGGAGGACGCGCTGCGCGCACGGCTGATCGGCCGGGGCACCGACGACGCCGACCAGGTGGCCAAGCGACTGGACACCGCGCGCGAGGAGCTGGCCGCCAAGGACGAGTTCGGCCACGTGATCTGCAACGACCGGCTGGAGGACGCAGCGGGAGAGCTGGAGCGCGTCGTGAGGGACGCCCTACACTGAAGACCATGATCTCGCCCCGTCTTGACAAGCTCCTCGAGAACGTCGACTCGAACTACGCGTCCGTTCTCGTCGCCGCCAAGCGCGCGCGTCAGATCAACAGCTACTACCACAACCTCGGTGAGGGCACGTTCGACGAGTTCCCGCCGCCGATGGTCGAGACCGCCTCGAAGAACTACCTCACGATCGCGCTCGAGGAAGTCGCCGGCGGCAAGCTGAAGTACCAGTACCGCTAGGAGCCGTCCCATGGCGCGCGTCCTGCTCGGCGTCAGCGGGGGGATCGCGGCCTACAAGGCGCTCGAGCTCGTGCGCCTGGCCACCAAGGCCGGCCACGCCGTCCGCGCCATCCAGACGCCGACGTCGCAGCGCTTCGTCGGCGCCGCCTCGTTCGCCGCGCTGACCGGCGCGCCGGTCCTCACCGACGAGTTCGAGCGCGACGCCGCCCGCGGCGCGTACCCGGGCGACGCGCCGCCCGAGCACGATCCGATCAGCCACCTCGAGCTGGTCCACAACGCCGACGTGTTCGTGATCGCGCCCGCCTCGGTGAACACGCTGGCCAAGCTCGCCCACGGCCTCGCCGACAACCTGCTGACGAGCGCCGCGCTCGCGGCGACCGGCCCGGTGATCGTCGCTCCCGCGATGAACAACCACATGTGGGAGCACGCGGCGACGCGCGCCAACCTCCAGACGCTCCGCCAACGCGGGGTGATCGTGATCGAGCCGGGCACGGGCGAGCTCGCGTCCAAGGGCGAGTACGGCGCCGGCCGCCTCGCCGAGCCGCCCGAGATCCTCGCCGCGATCGAGGCGGCCATCGTGCCACCCGGCCCGAAGCCATTGGACGGCCTCAAGCTGCTCGTGACCGCCGGCGGCACCCGCGAGCCGATCGACAGCGTCCGCTACATCGGCAACCGCTCGAGCGGCCGGATGGGCTTCGCCCTGGCGGAGGTCGCCGCCGATCTCGGAGCCGAGGTGACGGTGATCGCCGCGAACGTCGGGCTCGACAGAGACCCCCGGGTCTCGTACCTCGACGTGAGCACGGCAGAGGAGCTGCGTTCCGCGTGCCTGACGCACTTCTCTCTGACGGACGTGGTTCTCATGGCGGCAGCCGTCGTGGACTTCCGCCCGGGTGCGCCTGCCGACACCAAGCTGAAGAAGCAGACGGGTCAGGACAGCATGCGTCTCGAGCTCGGGCTCACGCCGGACATCCTGAGCGAGCTCGCCGGAACCAAGAAGCCCGGCCAGACCGTCGTCGGCTTCGCCGCCGAGCACGGAGACAAGGCGCTGGACTACGGGCGCGAGAAGCTCAAGCGCAAGAAGCTCGACGCGATCGTCGTCAACGACATCTCGCGCCCGGACATCGGCTTCGACGCCACGCACAACGAGGTCACGATCGTGACCGCCGATCGGGAGACCTCGGTGCCACGTTCGGCGAAGCAGGACGTCGCAACTGCCATCCTGGGTGAGGTGAGCCGCCTGCGCGCCGAGGACGTGGCCCGAGCATGAGCATCGGGCAACCGCCCGCCGGCGAACGCATCGGCGAAGAGGAGATCGCCGCGAGCGTCGCGACCGCCTCCCGGATCGCGACGAACGTCGGCCAGGCCGTCGAGGTCTCCGACGAGGTCCTCCAGCACGCGCTGATCGCCCTGATCGCCGAGGGCCACGTGCTCGTCGAGGACCTCCCGGGCGTCGGCAAGACGACGCTCGCCCGCTCGCTCGCCCTGTCGATGGACCTCCAGTTCGCCCGGATCCAGTGCACGGCGGACCTGCTGCCCGCCGACATGATGGGCACGAACGTCTTCAACCAGCGCGAGGACCGCTTCGAGTTCCGGCCCGGCCCGATCTTCGCCAACATCGTCATCGTCGACGAGATCAACCGCGCGTCGCCCAAGACGCAGTCGGGGCTCCTCGAGTGCATGCAGGAGCGCCGCGTCACCGTCGACGTGCACACGCACGAGCTCGCGCGGCCGTTCCTCGTGCTCGCGACGCAGAACCCGGTCGAGTACGAGGGCACGTACCCGCTGCCCGAGGCCCAGGTCGACCGCTTCATGATGCGCCTGTCGATGGGCTACCCGAGCGCGGCCGGCGAGGCCGACATGCTCGCCCAGCACGAGCGCGGCGACCGCCTCGCCGAGGTCGAGCCGGTGGCCAGCGCCGCCGACGTGCTCTCCGCGCAGCACGCCGCGGACCGCGTCCTGGCCAGCGACGCGCTGCGTCGCTACGTCGTCGCGATCCTCCAGCGCACGCGCGAGGATGCCCGGCTCGAGCTCGGAGCGTCGCCCCGCGCCGGCCTCATGCTGCTGCGCGCCGCGAAGGCCCGCGCCCTGCTCCAGGGCCGCGACCACGCGCTGCCCGACGACGTGCAGGCCCTCGCCTCGCACGTCCTCGCGCACCGGCTCGTGCTCGCGCCCGAGGCCGCCGACACGACGCCGGCGCAGGTCGTGGCCGACTCGCTGGCGGCGACGCCCGCGCTGTAGCGATGGCCGGGCTGCGGAGGATCCTCGCGGGCATGCGCCCGGCCGCAGGCCTCCTGCTCCTCGGCGTGATGCTCGTCCTGGTCGCCGGAACGTTCGACGCCGAGGCGCTCTACGTCCCGGGCGTCGCGTTCGTGCTGCTCGCCCTCCTCGCCGTCGCGTGGGTCGTGATCGCCTCGCGCGGCGTGACCATCACCCGCAGGCTCGACGCGCGGCGGGTCGTCGAGGACGAGGCGCTCGGCGTCCTCGTGGAGATCGCTGGCGGGAGGCTGCCGCTGCCCGGCGCCGAGCTCGCCGATCCGCTGCTCGACGATCCGGTCGCGCTCGGGTTCGGGCGCGCCCAGCGGCGGACGCGGATCCGCGCGCGGTTCGGCCGGCGCGGCCGGCGCACCCTGGCCGCGCCGAAGCTCGTCGTGCGCGACCCTCTCGGGCTCGCCTCGCTGACCATCACCGGGACCGACGACGACGAGTTGCTCGTGCTGCCGCGGATCGAGGCGGTCCGCCCGCTGCGCGCCGGGGACACCGGGCGGGCGCGGCGCAAGGGGCGCCCCGCGATGGCGGCCGAGGTCGAGCTCGACGGCGTCCGCGAGCACCGGCTCGGCACGCCGGCCTCCCGGATCTACTGGCCCGCGCTCGCGCGCGGGGCGGGCCTGATGGAGCGCCGCCTGCGCGCCGAGTCCGACTCGCGCCCGATGATCGTGCTCGACGCCCGCGGCGCCGAGCGCGACGAGGACCTCGACGCGGCGGTCCGCGCCGCCGCCTCGCTCGCCGTGTCCCTCGCGCGCGACGGCGGCAGCCAGATCCTGCTCCCCGGCGACCGCCGCCCGACCGCGCTCGACGAGACACTGGGCGGTTGGGTGCACCTGCACGCGCGCCTCGCGCTCGTGCAGGGCGGAGGCCGCGCGTCGCTCACCGGCATCGCCAACCGCCTCGGGCCGGTCATCTACGTCTGCCCGCACGTCCCCTCGCGCGCGCCGCGCGCCCTCGAGCACGCGCCCGC
>CADCVT010000244.1 GCA_902806215.1 uncultured Solirubrobacteraceae bacterium
CGAGCGGGCAGACCCGGTGCCGCCGCCGCCCGGCGGGCTCCCGGTGACGACCTGGGGCCGCAACCGCGACCTGTCGACGTGGGACGCGCCCGCCGTCGCCGAGCTGGTCTGGGCGGCACGCGACGCGGAGCTGCGCGCCGTAGCGGCGGGAGCCTCGCTCAGCGCGGACGCCGCACGCGCGCTGCTGGCGCTCCAGGCGAGCGACTGGGCCTTCGTGATCAGCGAGAGGCTCGCCGAGCCCTACGGCCGCGAGCGGGCGGCCGGGCACCGGGCCGACTTCGACGCGGCGCTGCGCGGCGAGACGTTCGAGCCGCGGAACCTCGCGCCGCGGGCGTCCGTGGCGCCGCTCCTCAGTCCTTAGGCCGCGCTGCGGAGGGCACGGCCCTCCGGGAGCGTCAGAAGGCGCTCCAACGCCGCGCCCTCGACGAGCCGGGCGCGGTTCGCCGTGATGCCGAGCTGCTTGGCGATCGCCGGGAGCGTGTGCGCCATCTCGCCGCCGAGGCCGTAGCGCAGCTCGAGCACGCGGCGCTCGAGGGGGGAGAGGCAGTCGAGGGCGTCGGCGACGGCGCGCTCGCGCATCGCCTCCTCGGCGACGATGTCGGGCGCGGCCGCGGCCTCGTCGGCGATGAGGTGCCCGAGCTCGGTGTCCTCCTCGTCGCCGACGGCGGCGTTGAGCGACACCGGGGTGCGCGACGCGCGGCGCAGGTCCTCGACCTGCTGCAGCGGGAAGTCCAGGAGCTCCGCGACCTCCTCGGCGGTCGCGTCACGCCCGAGCCGCAGCGCGAGGTCGCGCTCGGCCCGGGCGATCTTGTTCACCTGGTCGACGACGTGGACCGGGAGGCGTACCGTGCGTCCCTTGTCGGCGATCGCTCTCGCGATCGACTGTCGGATCCACCACGTCGCGTACGTCGAGAACTTGAACCCCTTGCGGTAGTCGAACTTCTCGACGGCACGGACGAGTCCCAGCGTTCCCTCCTGGATCAGATCCAGGAACGACAGCGCGCCGTCCCCGTCGCGGTCGCGCCGGTAGCGCTTGGCGACGTGGACGACGAGCCGCAGGTTCGCCTCGATCATGTGGCGCTTCGCATCGAGATCGCCGCGCTCGATGCGCTTGGCGAGCTCGATCTCCTGACGTGCGGTCAGGAGCGGCACCTTGCCGATCGCCTCGAGGAACGCCTGCAGGCCGTCGTTGGGATCAGGGAGGGAGTTCGGGGTCATCGTGGGGTCGAGCTTCCCCTCGGTTGCTTAGCGGGAATGAAAGCCAACGCAAAGGTTTCGTTAGGAAGTGCGCGTTGGATCATGAAGTCGGCCGGTTGGTGCGCGTCCAACCCCTTAACCGCGGGTCCGACCGGAAGTCGCGTACCATGCTCACTTCGATACGCCGAGTCCGGGGGTCTCATCACACCCGGAGCGGGGGAACCAACCGGATCCACACGTGGATCCATGGGGCGAATCGCCGAGTGATCTCGGCGTAGCGCACGTCCAGCGCGAGCCCGTCAGCTCACCTCGTAGGCGCCGTGACGACTCTCCGGAGGAACCGAACAGCCGTGCTGAACCGCGATCTTGCCGATCCACGACATACGCGTACGTCCCTGCGCACGTCCATCGACCGCCGCATCAAGCAGGCGCGCCGCCGGCGTGCCGCGATGGGTGGCCGCCGCTCACTGCTCATCGCCGTGCTGACGCTCTGCGTCGCCACATCGGGCGCGTTCGCGCTCACCCGTGAGCAGACCGTCGCTGTCCAGTCGACGATCGGCGTGACCGCCGATGGCGTCATGGGGCCGCAGACGAAGGCCGCGATCAAGCGCTTCCAGCGCCGCAACGGCCTCGTGGTCGACGGCGTGGTCGGGCCGCAGACGCTCGCCGCGATGGGCATCTCGACCTCGACGGCGAAGGCCGCCAAGAACACGACGCTCACCGACACCCCGCCCGGCACCCCCTCGGCGCGCCTGCAGTCGATCGCGCGGTGCGAGTCCGGCGGCGACCCGACCGCGGTCTCGCCCGACGGCCAGTACCGAGGCAAGTACCAGTTCTCCCGCGCGACGTGGAAGGCGCTCGGCGGGACCGGCGACCCGGCGAAGGCCTCCGAGGCCGAGCAGGACCGCATGGCCGCCCTCCTGCTCGAGAAGCAGGGCCCGGGCGCCTGGCCCAACTGCTGACCGCCGCAGCGAACGTGAGTGCTGCCGGGCTATAGCCCGGCACCGCTCACGTTCGCGGCTCTTGAGGTGGCAGGCGTAGGCGGATCGGGCCCCGTGCGGCTCGTCCGTCGACCACCTCGCCCTTCTGCGTCACCTCGAGCTCTCCCCGGTCTGCCATCGCGTAGGCCTTCTCGCGGACCTCGGGCATGAGCGGGCGCCAGTCGGTCGCGAGCGCTCGCGCCGCCTCGCTCGGGCAGATCGTCTTGCCCTCGTCGCGCCGCGCGAGGAGCGCGAGGATCGTGTCCTCTACGGCTCCCATCGCAGGGTCTCCGGCTCGTCGCGCATGCGCACGACCTTCGCCGGCTGGCCGACTGCGACCGCGTTGGCGGGGATGTCCTTCGTCGCCACGGTGTAGGTCCCGAGGATCGCGTTGTCGCCGATCGTCACGCCTCGCAGCACCGCGGCGCCGTAGCCGATCCAGCAGTTGTGGCCGATCCGGACGTCGCGCTTGTAGATCCCCTGCATGCGGATCGGGCGGTCGACCTCGACGACGCCGTGGTCGAAGTCGATGAACATCGCGCGGTCGGCGACGATGCACTCGCGGCCGATCGAGATGTGCTGGAAGCCCGAGAACGTGCACTCCTGGCCGATCACGGTCTTCGCGCCGATCCGCACCTCGCCCTCGTGCACGCGGATCTTGCAGCCGTGGCCGATCCACGACCAGCGGCCGAGGTGGAGCTTCGCGTCCTTGCCGATCTCGAACGTGACGCCGGGGCAGATGAACGCCAGCCCGTCGGTCTGCAGGCGCCCGCGGAAGCGCAGCTTGAAGTACGCGAGCCGCAGGATCAGGTAGGCGTAGCCCGGGCTCAGCAGCCTGTTCCTCCGCGCGAAGCGCAGGAAGGTCAGGAGGTTGCCGCGCAGCGGCGGCGGGTCGCCGCGCCACTCGAGCGGCTTCGCGGGCGCGCGCTTCTTCGCCCGCGTCGTGGGGACAGCTGACGGTTCCACCGACCCAGAATCTAGCCAGCGTGGCTGCCTGCCACAATCACCCGCCCATGCCGCCCGAGGGAACGATCGCCGAGCGCCTGCTGCGCGGGGACAAGCGCGCGCTCGCGCGTGCCATCAGCCTGGTCGAGGACGACGAGCCCGAAGGCTGGGAGATCGTCCGCGAGGTCTACCCCCACACGGGGAAGGCCGCGCTCGTCGGTCTGACCGGCCCGCCCGGCGCCGGCAAGTCGACGCTCATCGCCGCGCTGACGAAGGCGCGGCGCGCGCAGGAGCGGACGGTCGCGGTCCTCAGCATCGACCCGTCGTCGCCGTTCACCCACGGCGCGCTGCTCGGCGACCGCATCCGGCTGACCGAGCACTTCCTCGATCCCGGCGTCTTCATTCGCTCGATGGCCAACCGCGGCGCGCTTGGCGGCCTGGCCGAGGCGACGCTCCAGGCGGCACTGCTCATGGACGCCTCGGGCAAGGACGACGTGTACCTCGAGACCGTCGGGGTCGGCCAGGCCGAGGTCGACATCATCGACCACGCCGACACCGTCGTGCTCGTGCTCATCCCCGGATCCGGCGACTCGGTGCAGGCACTGAAGGCCGGCGTGATGGAGATCCCGGACGTCATCGTCGTCAACAAGGCCGACCATCCGCTGACCGAGACGATGGTCCGCGAGATCCGCGGCGTGCTCAGCCTCGCCCCGCAGCGCGGCTGGCGCGTGCCGATCGTCAAGACCGAGGCCCACCGCGGCGAGGGCGTCGACGAGGTCATCGCGAAGATCGAGGAGCACCGCGAGCACCTCATCCGCGAGGGCGAGCTGCAGGACCGCCGCAAGCGCAACCTGCGCTCGGAGATCCTCGCGATCTGCACCGGCCGGATGCGCCGGCGCCTGGAGGAGGCGCTCGAGCAGGACGAGGAGTTCGCGCGCATGCTCGACCAGGTCACCGAGCGCGAGCTCGACCCGGCCAGCGCGGCCGGGATGCTGCTCGAGCGCGTCGACGCCGCGTCGGCCGCGCCCCCGACCGGCGGCTAGAGCCGCCGGTCGCGCAGCACCTCGCGACCGAGCAGGAACACGACCGCGCCGGCGGCGACCCCTGTGACCAGGGGCTCGCCGCCGCCATAGGGCAGCGGGCCCTCCGGCGGCGCGAGGTGCGCGTCGCCGAAGCGGGCGCCGACGACCAGCCAGACGCTCGCCGCCAGCGTCAGCGCGACGAGCCCCGCAGCGACGCGCGGCGCGTGCCGCATGCCCCACGCCGCGAGCGCGGCGCCGATGGGCAGGACGGGGACGAGCTCGCGCCCCGGGAAGGCGTCGGCCGACAGCGACGGCGCGAGGAACGCCGCCACGAGCACCTGCGCGGCGCACAGCAGCACGAGGAACCCGGCGGCGACCTCGACGTCGACGACGCTCGGCAGCGCGACCGCCAGGCGCTCGCGCAGCGACCGCGTGAGCAGCTCGAGCGACAGGAACGCCAGCGCTCCCACCGGCGCCCACACGAGGATCCCGAGGTCGGGGTCGAGGAACATCTCGACGAGCCGGGGGAAGCGCTCGAGGTGCTCGCCGATCCCGTCGGCGCCGCTCGGGTCGCCGGGCATCGCGCTGTAGGGCGTCAGGCCGCCGTACAGCCGCTCGTTGACGGTGACGAGCACGACGGCGGAGACGAGCACGACCTCGAGCGAGACGAACGCGCTCATGCCGCGGGCGCGCCGCCGTAGCCAGCGCGCGAGCGCCGCCGCGGCGACCACGCCGACGGGGATGAGCTTCACCGACAGCCACGGCAGCGACCCGACGAGCAGCGCCGCGAGCACCGCGCGGCGCGGGGCGGGCGCGTGCCGCACG
>CADCVT010000245.1 GCA_902806215.1 uncultured Solirubrobacteraceae bacterium
CGGGCTCGATCGCCTACCTGCGGCCCGAGACCGCCCAGGGCATCTTCATCAACTTCAAGAACGTCCTGCAGTTCTCGCGCAAGAAGCCGCCGTTCGGCATCGCGCAGGTCGGCAAGTCGTTCCGCAACGAGATCACGCCGGGCAACTTCATCTTCCGCACCCGCGAGTTCGAGCAGATGGAGATGGAGTTCTTCGTCCCGCCGGACGACAGCCCGCAGTGGTACGAGACGTGGAAGAAGCTGCGCTTCGACTGGTACACCGAGCTCGGCATCCGGCCCGAGCAGCTGCGGATGCGCGAGCACGATCCCGACGAGCTGTCGCACTACTCGTCCGGGACCGCCGACGTGGAGTACCTCTTCCCGATCGGCTGGTCCGAGCTCGAGGGCATCGCCAACCGCACCGACTTCGACCTCAAGGCGCACACCGAGCACTCGGGCCAGGCGCTCGAGTACTTCGACGGGCAGACGAAGGAGCGCTACGTCCCGCACGTCATCGAGCCGGCCGCCGGCGCCGACCGCGCGACGCTCGCGTTCCTCGTCGACGCCTACGACGAGGAGGAGGTCGAGGGTGAGACGCGCACCGTGCTCAGGCTGCATCCACGCCTCGCGCCCGTGAAGGTGGCGGTCCTGCCGCTGGTGCGCAAGGACGGACAGCCCGAGGTGGCGCACGAGATCCGCGACGCGCTGAAGGGACGTCTTCAGACCGAGTACGACGAGGGCGGCTCGATCGGCAAGCGCTACCGCCGTCAGGACGAGATCGGCACGCCGTTCTGCGTGACGGTCGACCACCAGACGCTCGAGGACCGGACGGTCACGGTGCGCGAACGCGACTCGCTGGAGCAGGAGCGGCTGCCGATCGACGGGCTCGGCGACGTGCTGGCCGCGCGGGTCGAGGCTCCCTGGACGACTCCCAAGCTGGCTTAGCCCGCCGCTCGCTTCGCCGTGTCGCACAGGCGGGTCCTCGCCTCGAGCGCTTGGGTCACCGGTTGGGTGATGGCTTCGTCCGCGACCTGTTCGATCCGGGCGTTCAGTGCCTTCTGGGCTCGGCGTGCACGGCGCTTGGCTCCGGAGCGGTTGATGAGGCCGGCGAGGGCGGCGAGCAGCAGGCCGAGCAGGATGCCACCGCCGAGCAGGAGCGTCGGGAGCGGGATGTCGAGCACGTCGGGCGTGGGGATGACGTCGTCCAGGCGCAGCCAGCCGAGGCCGGCGAGGGCGACGAGCCAGAGGAGGCCGGCGAGCGCGGCGAGCGCGAGCAGGCGCTGGGCGCCGTTGGCGACGACCCACCAGCGGGGCTTCGTGACCCGGAGGTCGGCGCCGGCGACGGCCTGGTCGAGCCGGTCGGGCAGCGCGTCCTCGTTCGCGACCGCGGCGCGGCGCACCACGCGGGGCCACGGGTCGGGGAGCCCCTCGGACGCGCTCGCGGCAAGGGAGCGGCACGCCGACGAGACACCCGACTTCAGGACCGCGTTCGGGCCCGGGAGCGAGGTGCGCGGCAGCATGTCCGACGGCTCGGTGTCGCCGCCGCCGTCTCCGAGGTGCAGCCGCTTGAGCGGGTCGGGCCGGAACCGGCGGACCCGGCGCGCGACAGGCCAGCCGGTCGCGAGCGCTCCTCGGCGGCGGTGGGCCTTGCGGACCGCGTCGACGACCCTCGGGACGCCGGCCGCCGCGCCGAGCGCGGCGTGCAGCCGCGCCCGCTCGGCGGAGCCGACGCCGCCGGCACGGCCCTCGCAGCCGACCGCGAGCCGCTGCGCCGCCATCGCCACGTCGGTCGACAGCCGTGCGACGGCGGCCTCGCGCTTGGCGACGCGGTCGCGGATCGCCTGCTGCAGGGCGTCGAGCCCGTCCCCCGTCGCGGCGGACACCGCGAGCACCGGCACCCGCTCGAGGCCGTCGGCCTCGAGCAGTCGTCCGAGATCCTTGCGCGTGCGCTCGCGGTCGGGGGCCGCGAGCGTGTCGGCCTGGTTGAGCACGGCGAGCATCGATCCGGCGTGCGCGGCGAGCGGCTGCAGGTAGCGCTCGTGCAGCGACGCGTCGGCGTACTTCTGCGGGTCGACGACCCAGACGAGCAGGTCGACGATCGGCACGAGACGGTCGACCTCGACGTGGTGCGCGGTCTCGACCGAGTCGAAGTCGGGCAGGTCGAGCAGCACGAGCCCGTCGACCGTCGGGTCGTCGACCGCGTGACGCAGCGGCACGCCGAGCCAGTCGAGCAGCGGCTGCGGCACGTCGCCCCAGACCGCCGCGGTCGCCTTCGAGGTCGTCGGGCGGCGGCGGCTCGCGGCGACGAGCTCGGAGCCCGCCAGTGCGTTGAACAGCGTCGACTTGCCCGCGCCCGTCGGCCCCCCGAGCGCGACGACCGTCGTCTCGAGCCCGAGGCCGAGCCGCTCGCCCGGGCGGTCGAGCAGCGCGGCGGCCACGTCGACGTCCGCGTCGTCGAGGCTCCCCCGCGCGAGGTCGACCGCCTCGCGGAGCGCCTCGAGCAGCCGGTCGAGCGACCCGGCCGGATCGCGCCGCCGCACCCTGGGCAGCGCGTCCGCGACGCGACTCACCGGGCCGCCTCGACGTCCGACAGCGCGGAGCGCAGCCGCTCGGCCTGCTTGGCCGTCGGCGCGGCGGCGTCGAGCAACTCGCGGTAGCGCGCGGCCTCGTCGTCGAGCAGCGACTCGACGCGCGCGAGGAGGTCGGCCCGGGCGCGCTCGGCCATCGACCGGACGGCCTGGTCGCCGAAGACGGCCTCGAGCACCTTCTGCCCCAGCGCGGAGGTGCCGCCGGCGACCGCGACCTCCGCGCCGGTCAGCCCCGCGGTCTGGATGAACACGGCGAGCATGACCGTGAGCCCGGCGCCGTTGACGCCGAGCGAGGCGAGCCGCGCGGTCGTGCGCTTGTCGGCGCCCTCGTCCTGGACGAGCTCGAAGACGAAGCCCTGCCACCCGCGCACGGCGTCCCGGGTCGCCGGGAGCAGGCCGGGCGACGCCGCGTCCAGTCGCGCTCCCTGCTCGAGCAGCGCACGCCCCGCCGGCCGCTCGCGCCAGCGCTCGGCGGCACGC
>CADCVT010000246.1 GCA_902806215.1 uncultured Solirubrobacteraceae bacterium
GCTTCGCCCACGAGAGAGCCGCGAAGCGCCGTGGGCCGTCCGCCGGCTCCGCCCGCGCCGCTCGACGATCTCGCGAGCCGGCTCGGATCGCTGGCGCAGGACGTGGCGACGCTGCGGGCCGAGCGCGACGAGGCGCAGCGCGACGCAGCGGCGTTGCGGGGGTCGCTCGACGCCGCTGGTCGGGAGGTCGCGGCGCTCCAGCAACGCGTGCGAGACGCCGAGGCGCACGGCGCGACGGTCGCCGATCTCCGCGCGCAGCTCGACGAGGCGCAGGCCGCGGCGGCGGCGGCGCGGGAGGAGGTCGAGCGGCAGCGAGCGGCGGTCTCGGTCGCTCAGGAGGAGGCCGAGCGAGCGCGAACCGAGGGCCGGGCGGGCGCGGAGGCCGCGATCACGGAGGCCCGAGCCGAAGCGGAGCAGGCCCAAGCCGAAGCGGAGCGCGCCCAGGCCGCGCTGGCCGAAGCGCGCGACGAGGCCGAGCGAGAGCGCGCCGCGGCCGTCTCCGCTCAGGCCGACGCGGAGCGCGTCCGCATGCGCGCGGTCGCCGTGCGAGAGGAGGCAGAGAGAGAGCGTGCGGAAGCCGTCGCGGAGGTCGAGCGAGAGCGCGACACGCTGCGAGCCGAGCTCGACGCCCTCCGCGAGACGCACGACGGGGTCGCCGCGGACCGAGACGCCGCACGAGCGGCACTCGACGTGGCCGTCGAGGCACACGACGCCGAGCGCCGAGCGACCGACGCCGCGCTCGCGGAGCGAGACGCAGCGATCACGTCGGCCGCCGCGGCGGACGAGACCCTCGCGGCCCTGCGAGCCGCGCGCGACGAAGCCCTCGGAGCCCGCGACCGGGCGGCCGAGGCGTTCGATGCGGCCGAGCACGAGCGCGAGGAGCTCGTCGAGACCCTCGGCGCGACGCATCGCGAACGCGAGCAGGCCCTCGCCGCCCTCGAGGCCGGCCGGCGCGAGCAGGAGCAGACCCTGACGTCGCTCGAGGCTGCGCAGCGAGAGCGGGAGGAGACCGTCGCCGCTCTCGAGGCCGCGCAGCGCGAGCGAGACGAGACCGTCGCCGCCCTCGAAGCCGCGCAGCGAGACCGCGACGAGGCCAGCCAGGCACTCGAGGCCGTCCGCCGGGAGCGCGATGAAGCGGTTCCGGCTCTCGCCGATCTGCGGCTCGAGCACGCCGCGCAGCTCGCTGCCGCCGAGCGCGCGCGCGGCGAGGCGGTCGCCGCCGCCGAGGCCGCGACCCGCGAACGCGACGAAGCCGCCGCGATCGCCGAGGCCGCGAGGCAGGAGCACAGCCGGGCCGTCGCGATCGCCGAGGCGGCGGCGCGCGAGCGCGACGAGGCGGTCGCGGACGCCGAAGCCTTCGTACGCGAGCGGGACGACGCGGTCGCGAGGGCGGAGGCCGCGACGCACCAGCGCGATCAGGTCGCCGCGGCCGCTGACGCGTTCAGCCGGCAGCGCGACGAAGCGGGCGCCGAACGGGACGAGCTGGTCGCGGCGCTGGAAGCGGCGCAGCGCGAACGCGACGACGCGGTCGCCGCCCTCGCCGACACGCAGGACCACGTACGCGCGGCAGGCGACGAAGCGGTTGCCGCTCTGCGACGCCAAGTCGAGGAGGAGATCGCATCCGCCGATGCGGCACGCAACGAGCGCGACGCGGCGGTCTCCGAGACCGAGGCGCTCCGCGCTCGCCTCGAGACGATGAAGACCGCGACGCCCGAGGTTGCCGCCGCGGCCTGGTCCGGCTGGACGGCCTCCGACGCCGGCGACGGCGAGGCCGGCGAAGCCGCCCCTCCCGACGAGGCTGCCGTCGCTGCGCTCCGCGCCCTCCAGCACGAACGCGACCACGCGCTCGCTGCCGTCAAGGCCGCCCGGCGCGAGCGCGACCTCGCGCTCGTCGACCGCGACGCCGCGATCGGTCGCCAGGGCAAGTACGCCCGCTCGGAGACGCCGTCCGACCGGCTCACGCTCTCGCGCGGGGCCGCGCTCGCCGTCCTGGCGATGGCGATCCTCCTCACGGCGATCCTCTCGATCCTGCTCCTCTGACGATCGTCAGCACCGCGCGACGCTCGCCACGACGTGCGCATGGCTCGCGATGGGCGGGGGCAGCTTCTTCCACCGAGACCAGCGAGAAGGAGCCGCACATGGCCAAGAAGTCGACGTCCAAGAGCGACGAGCTCTTCGAGCTGCTGCGTGCGCGGGGTCTGCGCAAGCGGGCGGCCCGGGCGCTGAGCGACGCGGCGACCACGGCGCGCGGCGGATCGAACGCCAGCCAGGCGACCGCGAAGAAGCTCATCGGAGACCTGCGCGGTCTTGCCGACGAGATGGAGGACCGCGTCACCGGCCGGCAGGCCAAGCGCCAGGAAGCTGCGAAGAAGGCCGCGCGGACGCGGGCTCGCAACGCCAAGGCCCGAAGCGCCGCGGCGAAGAAGGGCGCCGCGACGCGCAAGCGCACGACCCGCCCGAAGACGACGAAGCGCTGACGCCGCACTGACTCCCGGTCGTGCACGTCAGCGCCCGCGGCGGTGACGATCGGTCGTGTTGGTTCTCTGAATGCACGGGTTGTGACTCTCCAACCTGCGCGGTCCTAAGACGTTCGTCCGCAAAGTGGCACAACACGATTCTCATACGGGCCGTCGGGGGGACGAAGGGGGCTCATGAAGGACGCAGCGTCGAAGACGACTGGACGATTCGCGCCGCGACCAGGGGCCGACGAGTCGCGCCTGCGCCTCGTCCTCGAGACGATGCAGGACGCGTTCGTCGAGATCGACGGCGACGGCACCATCACCGACTGGAACCGCGCCGCCGAGGTGCTCTTCGGCTGGACCCGCGACGAGGTCCTCGGCCGCGGTCTGCACGACACGATCGTCGCCGAGCAGCTGCGCGAGGCGCTCGGCGCCGCGGTCGACGACTTCACGTCGGGAGGCGAGGAGGCGATCACCGGCCGACGGCTCGAGCTGCCCGCCGTCGACCGCACCGGCCGCGAGTTCGCCGCCGAGCTCTCGATCACCCCGATGCGCGTGGGCCGCGCCTGGCGCTTCGCCGCGTTCCTGCGCGACGCCAGCGACCGCGCTCCCGCGCGCCAGCCGCTCGACGTCGGCCACGTCACCGAGCGCGTCGCGCGGCTCGGCAGCTGGCACTGGGTCCCGCTGACCGGCGAGATGCGGTTCTCCGAGGGCCTGTGCCGGATCCTCGGCGAGGATCCCCGCGCGTACGACCCCGCGCAGGAGATGCGGCTCGAGCGCGTGCACCCCGACGACCGCGAGCGCGTCCGCCGCACGCTCGACGCCGCGTGTGTCGCGGGCGACGAGCTCGAGACCGAGTTCCGTGTCCTGCGCTCCGACGGCGAGATCCGCAGCCTGCACGTCCGCGGCACGCTCCTGCGCGACGCCGAGGGCACCCACGTCCGCAGCATGGGCACCGCGCAGGACGTCACCGAGCGCGTCCGCGCCGAGGCCCGCAACCGGCGTCTCGCCGCGCTGGTGAAGTCGACCGACGACGCCGTCCTGTCCGCCGACCGCGAGGGGCGCATCACGAGCTGGAACGAAGCCGCCCAGCGCCTGTACGGCTACGGCGAGCACGAGGTCCTCGGGCGCCCGATGGCGATGCTCGTCCCGCCGGCCAAGGCAGGGGAGGAGCAGCTCCTCCTGCGCCGGGTCCTGTCCGGGGAGCGCGTCGAGCGCGTCGAGACGCAGCACGTACGCAGCGACGGCCGGCCGGTCGACGTGTGGCTCACGCTCTCACCGGTCCTCGACGCGACCGGCCGCATGGCCGAGGCGTCGGCGATCGTCCGCGACATCACCGAGCAGAAGCGCGCCGAGCGCGAGCGCGAGCGCTACGTCGCCGAGCTCGAGGCGCTTGCCCGCCGCGACTCCCTGACCGGCCTGCTGACGCGCCGCGAGCTCCAGGGCCTGCTCGAGGCCGAGCTGCGCCGCGCGGAGCGCGCCGGCTCCGAGTGCTCGCTGCTCGTCGTCGACGTGGACGACCTCGCCGCCGTCAACGACCGCGACGGCCGCCAGGCCGGCGACGCCGTCCTGCGCGCGCTCGCCGACGTCGTGCGCCGCGCCGCGCCCGACCTCGCTCCGTGCCGCCTGACCGACGACGACATCGCGATCGTCCTGCCGGGCATGGGCGCCGGCGCCGCGATGGCGCTCGCGCAGAAGATCAAGCAGGCATGGCGCGCGACGCCGCGCGCGGCGGAGATCTCGTCCGGCGTGGCGACGTGGCCCCACGAGGCGTCGCAGAAGGAGGAGCTCGTCGAGCAGGCGTTCGCGGCGCTCGCGTTCGACAAGCCCGGCGAGGCCAACGCCCGCAAGGCCGACGACGCGCTCGGCACGGCCGGCGACGGCGACGCGCTCGAGCAGGTGCTCGGCCTCCTGCGCCGCCACCTCGGCATGGAGCTCGTCTACCTGTCGGAGTTCTGCGGCGACGAGCAGATCATCCGACTCGTCGACGCCGGGCCCGGACACCCGGAGATCGTCGCCGGTGCGACGGTCCCGCTCCGCGACGGCCCATGCCGCTTCATGGTCGACGGCGAGCTGCCCAACGTCGTCTGCGAGACCGCGGGCGACCCGGTCGCACGGACGCTGCCGATCATCGAGCAGTCGCACGTCGGCAGCTACGTCGGCGTCCCGGTGCGGCTGTCCGATGGCACGCTGTACGGGTCGCTGTGCGCGGCGTCGCGCGATCCGCGGCCCGACCTCGGCGCGCACGCCCTGCACTTCGCGCAGGTCTGCGCGCGGCTCGTCGGCGACATGGTCGAGCAGCGGGCGCTCGAGACCCACAACCGGCGGCTGCAGTCCGAGCTCACCGGCGTCCGCGCCCTGCTCGCCGCGCTCGACGCGCGCGACCACTACACCGGCGCGCACTCCGAGGCGGTCGTCGCTCTCGCGGCGGCGGTCGGCCGGCGGCTCGACCTCGCGCCCGCGGACCTCGCGGCGGTCGAGCAGGTCGCGCTGCTGCACGACATCGGCAAGATCGGCGTGCCCGACAGCATCCTGCAGAAGCCGGGGCCGCTCGACGACGGCGAGTGGAAGCTCATGCGCGAGCATCCGGCGATCGGCGCGCGGATCGTCAAGTCGATCACGTCGCTCGACCACCTCGCGCCCGCGATCCGCGCCGAGCACGAGCGCTGGGACGGCCGCGGCTACCCCGACGGCCTGCGCCGCGAGGACATTCCGCTCGCGAGCCGGATCATCCTCGCCTGCGACGCGCTGCACGCGATGACGAGCGACCGCCCGTACCGCGCCGCGATGCCGCTCGCCGACGCCGAGGCGGAGCTCCGCGCGAACGCCGGGATCCAGTTCGATCCGGACGTCGTCGAGGCGCTGCTCGCCGAGCTGCGGCCCGAGCAGGTCGACCCGCCGACCGAGGAGCCGATCACGCCGTCAGGCCGCCCGACCGTGCTGGTCGTCGAGGACAACGCGTCGTTCCGGCTCGCGCTCGAGGCCGGCCTGGAGAGCGAGGGCTTCGCGGTCAACGCGGTCGGCGACGCGGCCGAGGCGTACCGCATCGTCCGTGACGTCGATCCCGACCTCGTCCTGCTCGACTGGATCCTCCCCGGCGGCGACGGCGGCGCGGCGGCCTGCCGCCGGATCCGGCAGATGTGCCCGGAGGCCGAGGTGGTCATCTTCACCGGCCTTGGCGACGTGCGCGACCAGCGCGCCGCGCGCGAGGCGGGCGCGAGCAAGTTCCTGCAGAAGGGGATGCCGCTGCAGGCGCTCGTCGAGCACCTGCAGATCGTCCTCACCTCGCGCTGATCGCGCCCTCGAGGTGGATCGTGTCGCCGCTGCGCACGGCGAACCGATCGCCGTCGCGGCCGAACCCGACGGTCGTGGGGAGGAGGATGGGGCGCTTGAACTCGACGTCGACGGCGTAGGCGTCCGGCAGCGAAGCCTCGAGCGCGGCGAGACAGCGCGCCTTCGTCCACATCCCGTGAGCGATCGCGCTCGGGAAGCCGAACAGACGGGCAGTCACGGAGTGGAGATGGATCGGGTTGCTGTCTCCCGAGACGCCCGCGTACCGACGGCCGAGATCGCCGGGGAGCTTCCAGGAGGCAGAGGCGCTCGGAGGAGCGCCACCACCACGAGGACGCTCTCCCTTACTGACGCCGTCGTTCGAGGGACCGCGACGCAGCATCGTGCTCTCCTCCGTCCAGACGAGGTCGTCCCCGACACACACCGACGTCACGATCGAGAACGTCTTGCCCTTCGGGTGCGGCGTCGGCTGCGTCGCATGGACCGAGACGTCCAGCGCCTCCGAGGCGAGCAGCGGTCGCCGGACGTCGATCCGGTTCGCTACGTGGACGAGCCCGACCGCCGGGAACGGGAACCTCCCGTCGGTCATCAGCTGCATGTGGAGCGGAAACGCGAGGACGTGCGGGTACGTGGCCGGCACCTCGTCGCGCAGGCGGAAGCCGCAGACGCGGTTGTAGTCGGCGAGGTGCGAGCGGTCGACCGAGACGCCGTCGAGCGTGCGGGACGCGACCGGGATCGCCCCGCCGCCGCCCGCGACGAACGGCAGGCGCCCCGCGCCCGGCACGAGCGCGGCGGCGGCCTTGGCGTACGTGCCCAGCATCAGGCCCCGATCATCGACTGGCCGCAGACGCGGATGACGTTGCCGTTCACGCCGCCCGAGGCCGGATCGCCGAGCCACGCGATCGCCTCGGCGACGTCGACGGGCAGGCCGCCCTGCGACAGCGAGTTCATGCGACGGCCGCCCTCGCGCAGCGCGACCGGCATCTTCGCCGTCATCTCGGTCTCGATGAAGCCGGGGGCGACCGCGTTGATCGTCACTCCGCGCTGCGCGAGCGCCGGCGCGAGCTCGGAGACGAGCCCGATGACCGCGGCCTTGGAGGTCGCGTAGTTCGTCTGCCCGCCGTTGCCGGCGATGCCGCTGATCGACGAGACGCCGACGACGCGCCCGTCGCGGCGCAGCAGGCCCTTGCCCTTCGTGAGCTCGGCGGTGATCCGCTGCGGCGCGATCACGTTGACGTCGAGCACCGAGCGCCAGCGGTCGTGGTCCATACGCCCGAGCGTCCGGTCGCGCGTGATCCCGGCGTTGTGGACGACGACGTCGACGCCGCCGTGTTCGGCCTTCAGGTGCGCGGCCATCGCCCTCGGCGCGGACTCCTCGGTGATGTCGAGCGCGAGCGAGGAGCCGCCGATGCCGCTCGTCACGGCGTCGAGGTCGTCGAGCAGCGCCGGGATGTCGAGGCCGACGACGTGCGCGCCGTCGCGGGCGAGCGTCGACGCGATCGCGGCGCCGATGCCGCGCGAGGCGCCGGTCACGAGGGCGACCTTACCGGCGAGCGGCGCCTCCCACGAGGACTCGACCGGCCCGCCGGCCGCGTCGTCGATGCGCACGACCTGGCCGTCGACGTACGCCGACTTCGACGAGAGGAAGAACCGCAGCGTGGACACGATGCCGTCCTCGGCGCCGGGCTCGACGCGGACGAGGTTGGCGGTGGCGCCCCGGCGCGACTCCTTGGCCACCGAGCGCGTGAACCCCTCGAGCGCGCGCTGCGCGGGCGACGCGTCGTCCGGGCCTCCGAGGACCACGATCCGCCCCGAGCTCTGGACCCGGCGGATCACCGGCGAGAAGAAGCTCTGGAGCACGTCGAGGTCCTCGAGCGTCTCGATGCCCGTGGCGTCGAACACCACGGCCTTCATCTCCGCGCCCTCCGCGGGCGGCTCCACGCCGATGCTCTGAAGGAGATCGGAGACCGGCCCGACGAGGCGTCCACCGGGCGCGGCGCCGAACTTGACCGGGCCGGTGATCACGGGGTCGCCGGCGGAGAACCGCTCGAGCGCGACCGGCTGCGGGAGGCCGACGTTCTTGACGATCAGCTTGCCCACCGGCGAGTTTGCGATCTGGGTGTAGAGGTCGGTCATGCTTCGGCTCCTTCGAGGATCGCGACGACGCCCTGGCCGCCGGCCGCGCAGATCGAGATGACGCCGCGGCCGCCGCCGCGCTCGTGCAGGCCCTTCGCGAGGTTGGCGATGATGCGCCCGCCGGTCGCCGCGAACGGGTGGCCCGCCGCGAGCGAGCTGCCGCGGACGTTGAGCTTGTCGCGGTCGATCGCGCCGAGCGGCTCGTCGAGGCCGAGGCGCTGCCTGCAGAACGCCGGGTCCTCCCAAGCGCGCAGCGTGCACAGCACCTGCGACGCGAACGCCTCGTGGATCTCGTACAGGTCGAAGTCCTGAAGCTTCGCGCCGTCGCGGGCGAGCATGCGCGGCATCGCGTAGGCGGGCGCCATGAGCAGGCCCTCGCCGCCGTCGACGTAGTCCACCGCGGCGGTCTCGGCCTCGACGAGGTACGCGAGCACCGGCAGCCCGTGCTCCTTGGCCCAGTCCTCGCTGGCCAGCAGCACCGCCGAGGCGCCGTCGGTCAAGGGGGTCGAGTTGCCGGCGGTCATCGTGCCGTTCTCGCCGCCGAACACGGGGCTGAGCTTGCCGAGCCTCTCGACGGTCGAGTCCGGGCGCAGGTTCTGGTCGCGCTCGAGTCCGAGGTACGGCGTGACGAGGTCGTCCTGCCAGCCCGCCTCGTACGCGGCGGCCAGGTTCTGGTGCGAGCGCGCGGTGAGCTCGTCCTGGTCCTCGCGGGCGATGCCCCACTCGGCCGCGGTGCGCGCCTGGTGCTCGCCCATCGACAGCCCGGTCCGCGGCTCCTCGTTGCGCGGGATGGCCGGGACGACGTGGCTCGGCCGCATCTTCGCGACGGCCTTGATCCGGTCCTGGACCGACTTGGCCCGGTTGATCTCGAGCAGGACGTCGCGGAGATCCTCGTTCACCGCGATCGGGGCGTCGGAGGTCGTGTCGACGCCGGCGGCGATGCCGGACTCGATCTGCCCGAGCGCGATCTTGTTGGCGACGAGGACCGCCGCCTCCAGCCCGGTGCCGCACGCCTGCTGGACGTCGTACGCCGGCGTCTCGGACGCCAGGCGGCTTCCCAGAACGGCCTCTCGCGTCAGGTTGAAGTCGCGCGAGTGCTTGAGCACCGCGCCGGCGACGACCTCGCCGAGGCGCTCGCCCTCGATCGAGAACCGGCTGACGAGCCCGTCGAGCGCGGTCGTGAGCATGTCCTGGTTCGAGGCGTTCGCGTACACGCTGTTCGAGCGCGCGAAGGGGATCCGGTTGCCGCCGACGATGGCGACGCGTCTCGTGGTCTTGTTCATCTCGCTCTGAGGTTGGTGATCAGGAGGTCGGCGACCTGGGCCGCCGTCAAGGAGTCCGTGCGCAGCCACCAGCGCGCCAGCGCCTCGGCGGCGCCGAGCACGGCGGTGGCGATCGCCTCGACCTCGACGGCCTGGCGCTCGCGCTGCTCGGGAGGGAGTGCCCCGAGGCGCGCGGCGGCAACCAGGCCGGCGAGCCGCTCGCGGGTCTCGGAGACGTGGCGGGCGACCTCGCCGCCGGCGGGCGCCGTCTCGTCGAAGAGCACGCGCCACGCGTCGCGGTCGCCGTCGACGAAGCCGAAGAACGCGTGGATGCCCTTCTCGACGGCCTCGTCGTAGGAGGCCGCGCCTTCGACGGCCTCGACGACGGTCCGGGTGAGCGCGTCGCCCGCGGGCTCCATGCACGCGACGTAGAGGCGCTCCTTGTTGCCGAAGTAGGTGTAGAGCAGCGGCTTGGTCACGCCGACGGCCGCCGCGACGTCGTCCATCGTCACGGCGGCGTAGCCGCGATGCGCGAAGAGCGCCCGCGCGGCGTCGAGCATCTGCGCTTCACGTTGCACTCGTGGGAGACGGCGCTTTCGTCCTTCGGTCCTCGCAAGCTCGGACCTACGGACGACGTCACGTTTCAAGCCGCGACCTTCTCCTCAGCCGCACCGGGGACGCGGACCGCGTCACCGAGAACGGCCTCGGGCACCCCGAACGCCTCGACGAGCATCCCGGCATCCTCGCGCAGCTGCGCGCACAGCGCGTTGACCGCCTTGATGACGGCCTTCGAGCGCGGCGAGGACAGGCGGCCGTGCTCCTGGAACCAGCCGCGGTCGGCCTCGATGCGCGACAGCGCGAACAGGCTGCACAGGCGGCCGAGCACCTCGGCGACGTCGGGATCCTCGCAGCGGTCGACGGCGGCGGCGAAGCGCTCGAGGATCACGAGGTCGACCCACGCGCGGGCCGCGGCGACGACGTGGTCCTGGCAGTCGACGAGCACCATGAACGGGTCCTTTCCGCTCTCC
>CADCVT010000247.1 GCA_902806215.1 uncultured Solirubrobacteraceae bacterium
AACGCCGCGACGAGCGCCCGGGTGCGCAGCGGCTGGCGCCCGCTGGACGTGAGGACGCGCCAGGCGTTCTGCGTGCCGCGCTGGCGCTCGGCGCCGAACCCGGTCCGCGTGTACCTCGCGACGACGTGCAGCCACGCGTAGATCGGCGCGAGCGCGGCCTCGTAGTCGTCGGGGACCTCCGGATCGAGCGGCGCGGTGACCCGGCGCATGACGCCCACGCCGAGGCGCTCGAACGTCGGGACGGTGACGTGGACGTCGAGGTAGTGGCCGTGGGTCGCGTAGACGTCGTCGCGCAGCCACACGCCGGGGTAGGCGACGCGGACCCGCGCCGGCGTCAGCATCTCCGCCATCGCGCCGGCGGCGTCCGATGCCTCGGCGGGCTCGACGGACTCCTCGAGCGCGAGCGGCCCCTCACGCCGCAGCGCGCGTCGCTCGAGCCACGGCGCGACGAGCGCGTGGTCGTGGTTGCCCGCGCAGAGGACGACCTCCTTGCCCGCCATCGCCTCGCCGATGACCGCGAACACCGGCCGCGCCGCGTCGAGCGCGTCGGCGACCGGGCCGTGCCGCAGCTCGAGCACGTCGCCCAGCAGCACGAGCCGATCGATCCCCTCCAGGCCGGCCGCGAGCGCGGTGCGCGCGTCCTCGCGACGCAGGACGTCCGCGTCGGTACGGCTCCCCAGGTGCAGGTCGGAGACGACGAGCGTCCGCAAGACCGCGCAGAGTACGGGGCATGACGCTCGACGGTGTCATCGTCGCCGACTTCTCGCGGATCCTCGCGGGCCCGATCTGCACGCAGACGCTCGCCGACCTCGGCGCCGACGTCGTCAAGGTCGAGCGGCCGGACGGCGGCGACGACACCCGCGGCTGGGGCCCGAGCTACTTCGCGACCGCCAACCGCGGCAAGCGCTCGGTCACGCTCGATCTCAAGGACGCGGGCGACGTCGAGCTCGCGCGCGAGCTGATCCGCCGCGCCGACGTCGTCGTCGAGTCGTTCCGCCCGGGCGTGATGGAGCGCCTCGGCCTGTCCCCCGCGCTCAACCCGCGCGCCGCGTGGTGCTCCATCACGGCGTTCGGCGACGCGGACCTGCCCGGCTACGACCTGCTCCTGCAAGCGGTCTCCGGCCTCATGCACGTGACGGGCTTCCCCGACGGGCCGCCGGTGAAGGTCGGTGCCGCGCTGGTCGACGTGGTCTGCGGGCTGCACGCCGCGATCGGGATCCTCGCGAAGCTGAAGGCCGGCGAGGGCGGCCGCTTCGAGGTCACGCTCATGGACTCGGCGCTGGTGTCCCTCGTCAACCAGGCCAGCGCTTACCTCAACGAGGGGCGGGAGCCCAGCCGGATGGGCAACCAGCACCCGAGCATCGCGCCATACGAGGTGTTCGGCGACCTCGCGATCGCCTGCGGCAACGACCAGATGTTCCGAAGGCTGACCATCACCATCGACAGGCCCGAGCTGGCCGACGACCCGCGCTACGCGACGAACGAGGCGAGGGTCGAGAACCGAGCCTCCCTGACTGACGCCGTCAGCGCCGCGCTGGCCGACGGCACGGACTGGGCGGAGCGCCTCAACAGCAACGGCGTCCCGGCCGGGAAGGTCAACAGCATCAGCGAGGCGTTCGAGCAGGCGCAGCGGCTCGGACTGGAGCCCGTCTGGGAGGCCGACGGCGTCCGGATGGTCCGGTCACCACTGCGAGGACTGGCGAACAAGACGACACGCCCACCGGCCCTCGGCGAGCACGACGACGAGATCAGGAGCTGGCTGCGGCCGCCATCGCCAGGCGGATCTGCTTCGGGAGCATGAAGCGGACGTCCTCCTTGACGACCTCGAGCTCCGAGACGTCGGTGACGCCGCGGTCGTGGAAGAGGTCGACGAGCGCGGAAACGAGCTCCTCGGGCGCGCTGGCGCCCGACGAGATGCCGACGACGCGCTTGCCCTCGAGCCACTCGTCCTGGACCTGACCGGCGTTGTCGATCAGGTAGGAGTCGGTGCCGAGCTCGCGCGCGACCTCGACCAGGCGCTGCGAGTTCGACGAGTTCTGCGACCCGATGACCAGCACGAGATCGCACTCCTGCGCGAGCTGCTTGACGGCGGCCTGGCGGTTCGTCGTGGCGTAGCAGATGTCGTCGGTGCGGGGACCGGTGATCGCCGGGAAGCGGTCGCGCAGCCGGGCGATGATCGCGCGGGTCTCGTCGACCGACAGCGTCGTCTGCGAGATGTACGCGACGCGCTCGGGATCGTCGACCTCGAGCCGGTCGACGTCCTCCTCGGTCTCGACGAGGACGATGTGGTCGGGCGCCTCGCCCATCGTGCCCTCGACCTCCTCGTGGCCGGAGTGGCCGATGAGGACGATCGTGTAGCCCTCGGCGGCGAACTTGACGGCCTCGCGGTGCACCTTCGTCACCAGCGGGCAGGTCGCGTCGATCGTCGCCAGGCCGCGGCGCTCGGCCTCGGCGTGGACGGCCGGCGAGACGCCGTGGGCGGAGAAGACGGTGGTGGCGCCCTCGGGGATCGTGTCGTCGAGCTCGTCGACGAAGATCGCTCCGGCCTCGCGCAGCTGCTCGACGACGTGCTTGTTGTGGACGATCTCCTTGCGCACGTAGACGGGCGCGCCGTAGAGCTCGAGCGCGCGCTCCACGGTCTGGACGGCGCGGTCGACGCCGGCGCAGTAGCCGCC
>CADCVT010000248.1 GCA_902806215.1 uncultured Solirubrobacteraceae bacterium
GCCAGCAGCGCAAGGAGGTGGAGCGGCTCGGCGAAGCTCATCGCGGGCCCCTCCCCAGCTCGCGCAGCCAGTCGCCCTCGGTCGACAGCGCCACCCGGGTGGCGCCGGCGCGGCGGATCTCGGTGACGAGCGCCTCGCGCCGTGCGGCCTCGGCCTGCGCGTACGCGTCGCGCAGCGCCTGCGAGCCGGTGTCGACCTCGACGAGGTCGCCGGTCTCGGGGTCGACGAGGTGGACCAGCCCGACGTCGGGCAGGCCGTCCTCGCGCGGGTCGCTGATCTCGACCGCGACGACCGCATGGCGGGCGGCGAGGCGCCGCAGCGGCGACAGCCATCCCTCCTCGCGGAAGTCGCTGACGACCACGACGACGCCGCGGCCGCGAGCGAGTCGGTCGACGCGGAGAAGCGCCGCGCCGACCGCACCCTGCCCCGTCGCCGATGGCGACGACGACGTGTCCGCGACCACACCGGACGCCACGAGGCTCCGGACCGTCGCCAGCGCGGCGCGACCTCCGCGCGGCGGCAGCGTCACGGCCGGCTCCGGGCCCGCGAACGTGATCCCGAGCCGGCCGCCGCGTCGCACGGCCAGCGAGCCGACCGCTTCGGCGACGCCCTCGGCGACGTCGCTCTTCAGACGGTCCGCCGTGCCGAAGGCCATCGACGGCGAGACGTCGAGCACGAGCCACGTCGTGACCGCGCGCTCGGGGACGTGGCGCCGGACGTGCGGAATGCCGGTGCGCGCGCTCGACGCCGGATCCAGGCGGCGGACGTCGTCACCCGGCTCGTACGGGCGCAGCTGCGCGAGCTCGGTCCCGGCGCCGAGGCCGGCCGCGAGATGGTCGCCCGGCAGGATGCCGCCGAGGCGGCGCCGCAGCCCGAGGTCGAGCCGCGCGACGGCGTCGGGGCTCAGGCGGCCCGGGCCCTGCCGCGCGGCGGGGACGGTGAGGGTGCTCATGCGGCCTCCGCCAGCGGCCGCTCGCCGGTCGTGCCGACGGTCTCGAGGATGCGCTCGAGGATCGCGTCGGGCTGCACGCCGTCGGCCAGCGCGTCGTAGGACAGCACGAGCCGGTGGCGCAGCACGTCGGGCGCGAGGTCGTGGATGTCGCTCGCGGTGACGTGGCGGCGACCGCGCAGCAGGGCGAGCGCGCGCCCGGACTGGACGAGGCCGATCGACGCGCGCGGGCTCGCCCCGAACTCGATGAGCGGCGCGAGGTCGCCGAGGCCGCGGGCGGTCGGGTTGCGCGTCGCGTCGACGAGGTGGACCGCGTACGTCGCGACGTGCCGGTCGACGTGGACCTCCCTGACCGCCTCGCGGAAGCGCAGCAGGTCGTCGGCGCGCAGGACCTCGCGCGCGGTCGCGCCCTCGCCGGCCATGCCGCGGGCCACGTGGACCTCGTCCTCGACCGCCGGGTAGTCGACGACGAGCTTGAACAGGAAGCGGTCGACCTGCGCCTCGGGCAGCGCGTAGGTGCCCTCGGACTCGATCGGGTTCTGGGTCGCGAGCACGAGGAACGGGCTCGGCACCTTGTGCGTCTCGTTGCCGATCGTCACCTGGCGCTCCTGCATGACCTCGAGCAGCGCCGACTGCACCTTCGCCGGCGCGCGGTTGATCTCGTCGGCGAGCAGGAGGTTCGCGAAGACCGGCCCGAGCTCGGTGTGGAACCGGCCGGTGTCGGGATGCCAGATCCGCGTGCCGACGAGGTCGGCGGGAACGAGGTCCGGCGTGAACTGCACGCGGCTGAACGTGCCGCCGACGACATCGGCGAGCGTACGGACCGTCAGCGTCTTGGCGAGGCCCGGCACGCCCTCGAGCAGCACGTGGCCACCGGCGAGCAGCGCGACGAACACCCGCTCGAGCATCGCGTCCTGGCCGAGCACGACGCGCTTGGCCTCCCACAGCGCCGCCTGCAGGTCGCGCCGGATCTCGTGGGCGACGTCGAGCTCCTCGTCGCGGTCGTTCGGAGGAAGAAGAGTGGTCATGCCGGCGAAGCTACGTGCGCCCCCGTCACCTCTCCGTAACCGCGCCCGCCCGCATAAGGGGGTCTGACCCCTTTTGTTTCACCGGGGGAAGGCGGGGAGGCGGACCTCGGCCTTCAGGCCTCCGGTCGGCGGGGCCGCGAGGGTGAGCCGGCCTCCGTGGGCCCGGGCGACGGCGTCGACGATCGAGAGGCCGAGGCCGCTTCCCCGGCATCGTGTTCGGTCGAGGCGCTGGAAGGGCTGGGTGAGGCGAGCCAGGGCGGTCTCGGGGATCGGCTCGCCGCCGTTCGAGACGACGAGCCGTGCCTCGTCGCCGCTGCGGTCGATGGCCACGCGGACGTCGGTCCCGTACCGGACCGCGTTCTCGACGAGGTTGCCGACGAGCCGCTCGAGCAGCGCCTCGTCGCCGCGCTCGTCGACCGCGCCGAGCGACGCGGTGACCGGCCCGCGCGCGACGCGGCGGGCGACGGCGGCGAGGTCGACCGGCTCGTCGCGACGTGCGCCCTCGGTGGAGGTCGCGAGGACGAGCAGCGCGTCGATGAGGCGCTCGGTCCGGTCGGTCTGGTCGACGACGGCCCGCGCCACCTCGCGCAGCTGCTCGGGCGTGATGTCCGGGTCGTCGAGCGCGACCTCGGCCTCGGCGCGCATCACCGTCAGCGGCGTACGCAGCTCGTGGCTGGCGTTCGCGACGAACCGCCGCTGCGCCGACACCGCCGACTCGACGCGGTCGAGCATCGCGTCGAACGACGTCGCGAGATCGTGCAGCTCGTCTTCCGGGCCGACGTGCCGCACGCGCGCGTCGAGCCGGTCCTCGCGGACGCCGCGCGCCGTGGCCGCGATCCGCCGGATCGGCGCCAGCGCATGCCCGGCCGCGAGCCACGCGAGCCCGAGCGCGACGAGCGCCGCCCCCGCGGTCGCGATCACGTACTGCGTCGCCAGCGCGTCCATCACCTGGTCGGCGGCGTCCGGCGCGAGCGTCCGGTCGAGGTGACCGGCGAGCAGCCACCAGCTCACCACGAGCAGCACCGAGATCATCGCGACGATCAGCCCGACGACCATGACCGTCAGGCGCGCGCGGATGGACAGCCGCATCAGACCCGGTAGCCCGCACCCGGCACGGTGTGGACGAACGCGGGCTCGCCGAGCTTGCGCCGCAGCTTCATCACCGTCATCCGGACGGTGTTCGTGAACGGGTCGACGTTCGCGTCCCACGCGCGCTCGAGCAGGTCCTCTCCAGACACGACGGCACCGTCGGCGCGCAGGAGCACCTCGAGCACGGCGAGCTCCTTCGGCGACAGCCCGAGGTCGGTCCCGCCGCGCGTCGCCACCCGCGTCGCGGGGTCGAGCTCCACGTCGCCGTGCCGGAGCACCGGCGGCCGCGCGGCGCCCGCACGCCGCGACAGCGCCTGCACCCGCGCGACGAGCTCGGCGAAGCGGAACGGCTTGGGCAGGTAGTCGTCGGCGCCGAGCGCGAGGCCGGTGACGAGGTCGTCCGTCGTGCGCGCGGCGGTGAGCATGAGGATCTTCGTGTCCGGCCGCTCCGCGTTGAGCGCGCGGCAGACGTCGTCTCCGTGCACCTCGGGGAGGTCACGGTCGAGCACGACCACGTCGTACGGGTGCACCCGCGCGTTGAACAGCGCCTGCGCTCCGTCCGGGGCCACATCGACCGCGGCCCCGTGCCGGCGCAGGCCGCGCGCGATCGCCG
This sequence comes from uncultured Solirubrobacteraceae bacterium, assembly GCA_902806215.1. Classification (GTDB taxonomy): domain Bacteria; phylum Actinomycetota; class Thermoleophilia; order Solirubrobacterales; family Solirubrobacteraceae; genus CADCVT01. The sequence goes on from CADCVT010000248.1 coordinate 3,680, forward strand.
CGGCGACCCGCGGCTCGTCCTCGGCGAGCAGGACGCGCACTAGAGCTCCCGGTCGAGCCCGGAGGACTCGACGCGATCGTCGCGCTCGCACGGCGGCTCGTCGCTCACGCGCACGATCTTGGTCGTGTCGAGCGGCGCCACCGCGCGCAGCTCTGCGTCGACCGACGACATCCCGCCGAGTGCGCTCGCGAACACGGCGAAGCCGCCCGCGACCGCAAGGAGCGCGGCGCGGCGGCGGAGTGGATCCAGCAGGGGCATGCCACGCAGTCAAGGCGACGCGGCCGTGAGCAGGCTCAAGGGAACCTCAGAGTTCGATAAGGCTCGGGGGTGACCGGTCAGGGCGCCTCGGAGGCCCGCACGAGACCGGGACTGCGCGGCACTAGACCACCCGGCCGAACCAACGGACCGAGCCGCCGACCGCGAGCACGACGAGCAGCAGCGCCCCGCCGGCGAACGCGCTCGTGACCTCCTGCTTGCGGTCCTCGGTCGCGAGCTCCGAGCCGAGCCGCTCGTAGATCTGTTCGAGCTCCTCGGCGTCGTCGATCGTGAACGCCTCGCCGCCGGTGCGCTGGGCGACCTGCTCGAGCGTCGCCGGGTCGGGCGGCACCTGCCGCGTCACCGTCGCGCCGTTCTCGTCCTCGGACTCGATCGTCCCGCCGGGCGTGCCGAGCGCGACCGTGTAGACGGGGACCTTCGCCCTGCGCGCCTCCTCGGCGACCGCGAGCGCGTCGCGGCCGCGGACGCTCTTGCCGTCGGACAGGAGCACGATCGCGGCGGGCGACGCCTTCGCACCCGGCCGCGCGCTCTGTGCACGGGCCTGGCGGACGAGGTCCAGCGCGGACGCGAGCGCGTCGCCGGTCGCGGTGCTCCCCGCGGCCTTCACCGTGCGCAGCGCGCCGAGGACCGCGTCGTGATCGCGCGTGGGTGACTGGAGCACGGTCGGCTCGTGGTTGAACGCGACCGCGCCGACGCGCACGTCGTCGGGCACCGCGTCGAGGAACGTCTCGGCGGCCTCGCGCGCGGCGACGAGGCGGCTCGGCCGCACGTCCTCGGCGAGCATCGAGCCCGAGCGGTCGGTCGCGACCACGACGGTCGCCTGCTCGACCGGGACCGCGACCGTCGCCTGCGGGCGCGCGAGCCCGACCACGAGCGCGGTCGCGGCGAGGCCGTAGCCCGCGACCGGGAGGTGGCGGCGCCAGCGCGGCAGGTTCGGGGTCACGGCGGGCAGCAGCGCCGGCGAGACGAGCGCGTCGCGGCGCGCGCGGCGGCGGCGCTCGCTGCGCACGTACAGCAGGACGAGGACGGGGACCGCGACGAGGGCGACGAGGTAGGCAGGCGACGCGAAGCTCATGGCGGTGACCGTGGCGCCCGGCGCGTCACCTCCGCGTAACGGCGCCACCCGCGGTGACGGGGACGTGACAGGGCAGCGCCCATCGTGCTCGGCGTCCACCAACGAGAGGAGCGTCC
>CADCVT010000249.1 GCA_902806215.1 uncultured Solirubrobacteraceae bacterium
ACTCGGAGTGCGCCGTGCTCTTCCCGGAGACGGTCAGCACCGGCCCCGCCCACCCCACGCCGGCGAATCACTTCGGCGGGATCTTCTGCGACCGCGAGGCGGCCCGCTTCCGGCGCACGTCGAGCGCCGCGGCGGACGTCCTGCGGCTCAACCTCCCGCCGGACGCCGCCGCGCTGCTCGCTTCGGCGGAGCTCTCCGAGCAGGCCTTCATGCTCTGGGATCTCGTCCACGACCGCACGCACTCCCACGGCGACCTGCCGTTCGACCCCTTCATGATCCGCCAGCGCAGCCCGTACTGGATGTACGCCCTGGAGGAGCTGCGCTGCGACCTGACCGCGTTCGGCGAGGCCGTGGCGCTCGAGCGCGAGGGCTTCGCGTTCGCGCGCCACGTGCAGTACGCGATCCTCTTCGACCGCCTGTTCCGCTTCCCGATCACCGGGACGCGGGTGCGCAACTACGACGGCCTCGGCGGGCAGCTGCTCTTCGCCTACCTGCACAAGCACGGCTTCGTCCACTGGACCGACAACCAGCTGACGGTCGAGTGGGAGCGCGTCGCCGACGGCGTGCAGGCGTTGCGCGAGGCGGTGCAGGAGCTCTACCGTGCGGGCATCGATCGCTCCAAGGTCGCCCACTGGATCGCCGCGCACGAGCTCGTCTCGACCTACGTGACGCCGTCGACGGGGTCGAAGTGGACGCGCGGGCAGCGGCCCCTCAGCGACGAGACCGACCCGAAGGCGTGGATCGACCTGGTCGAGCCCGACGAGTTCCCGCTCTCGATGTTCTACCTCCAGCTCCAGGGCAAGCTCTCGCCTGACAAGATCGCGGCGTGAGCATCCTCGTCACCGGGGCCGGCGGATCGCTCGGCCCCTACGTCACCAGCCGGCTCGTGGCCGACGGCCACGCGCTGGCGGTCTGCGACGCCGACGAGCAGCGCCTGCATGAGCTCGAGGGCGACAAGCACCGCGTCGACCTGCTCGACGAGGCCGCGGTCGGCGAGCTGGCGCGCTGCCTCGAAGGCGTCACCGGTGTCGTGCACCTCGTCGGCGGCTGGCGCGGCGGCAAGCCGCTGTCCGAGGCGCCGCTCGAGGACTGGGACGTCCTGCACGGGCTGCTCGTGCGCACGACCCAGCTCGTCACGCGAGCGTTCGCGCCCGCGCTCAAGGCCGCGGGCGACCGCGGACGGTTCGTGATCGTGTCGGCCAAGGCGGCGCAGGCGCCGACGAGCACGAACGCCGCCTACGCCTCGGCGAAGGCCGCCGCGGAGGCGTGGACGCTCGCCTTCGCCGACGAGCTCGCGGAGTCTGGTGCGACTGCCAACATCCTCGTGGTCAACGCGATCGTGACCGACGAGATGCGAGCCGAGAACCCCGACAAGGCGTACAAGACGTTCGCCGACGCCCGGCACATGGCGGACGCGATCGCGTTCCTGTGCTCGGAGAGCGCGTCGAAGATGAACGGGCAGCGCCTGTCGTTGCACGGATGAGCGAGCACGAGCGGGGCTTCGGCAGCGACAACCACGCGGGCGTGCTCCCGGAGGTGCTCGACGCGATCGCCGCGGCGAACCACGGCCACGCCCACTCCTACGGCGACGACGACTGGACGCGCCGCGTCGAGGCGCTCTTCCAGCGCGAGTTCGGCGACGAGGCCCGCGCCTTCATCGTCTTCAACGGCACCGGCGCGAACGTCGTGGCGCTGCGGGCGATGCTCGAGCCGTGGGAGGGCGTCGTCTGCGCCGCGTCCGCGCACCTGAACGTCGACGAGGGCGGCGCGCCGGAGCGGATGGGCGGGATCAAGCTGCTCACCGTCCCGACGCCCGACGGCAAGCTGACGCCCGAGCTCGTCAGCACGCGCCTCGTGCGCTTCGGCGACGAGCACGCCGTCCAGGCCAAGGTGGTCTCGGTGACGCAGACCACCGAGCTCGGCACCGTCTACTCGCCGGCGGAGCTCACGGCGCTGGCCGACCTGTGCGACCAGCACGGGCTGCTCCTGCACGTCGACGGGTCGCGCCTGACCAACGCGGCCGCCGCGCTGGGCTGCTCGCTGCGCGAGGCGGCGACCGGCGCCGACGCGATCTCGTTCGGGGGCACGAAGGCCGGCCTGATCTTCGGCGAGGCGATCGTCCTCCTGCGCCCGCGGCCGGTGGCCGGCGCGCTCTACCTGCGCAAGCAGTCGATGCAGCTGCACTCGAAGATGCGCTTCGCCGCGGCGCAGTTCGAGGCGCTGCTCGAGGGCGAGCGCTGGCGCGCCGCTGCGGGCAACGCCAACGCGATGGCCCAGCGGCTGGCCGACGGCGTCCGCGACGCGGTGACGCTCACCCAGGCCGTCGAGGCCAACGTCGTCTTCGCGGTCCTCCCGCGCGAGGCGATCACTGAGCTGCAGCGCGAGTGGTTCTTCTACACGTGGGACGAGCGCACCGGCGAGGTGCGCTGGATGTGCGCGTGGGACACGACGCCCGAGGACGTCGACGCGTTCGCCGCCGCGGTGCGGGAGGTGGTCGCATCGCACGTTCGGTCGTGAAGCTGCCCCGCCACGTCCCCGACGGGCGCTTCGAGGTCTTCGTCAACGGGGTCGCCCAGAAGCGCGGAACCGACTACCACGTCGAGGGCCGCTCGCTCGTCTTCGAGCGCGAGCTCAAGAAGGAGGGCAAGCTCGGGTTCTGGCGCTGGTTCATGGGCGCCTTCGGGATCGGCACCTACCGCCAGAACGACTCGGTCGACGTGAAGTACGAGGTCCACGGCGCGCCACAACTGGCCGAAGCGTTGGACATCGAACCCAATGACGTTTGACCGGGCTCAAGGTGTGGGGACCCTGTGTCCACCATGAGCTTCGATGCCTCGTCCGACGACCTCGCACGCCGGGGTCGGGCCCACACCCGGCTGCGGGAGCTCCTCGACTCGAGGGGCCCGACCGCCCTCCACCAGCACGAGCGCGAGCAGCTCGTCGACGCGGCCGACGCGCTGCTGTTCAACGAGCCCGACGCGCTCGAGCGCCGCGACTGCGCCCTGGATCTCCTCGACGACCTCGTCGAGTTCGGCCGCTGGGAGCCCTCGGCCGCCAACGCGGTCGCTCAGGCGCTCCGCGCCACCGGCGCGGTCACCGGCTCGCGCCGCTAGCCCAACGCGAGCGACGCTTCTTCGAGCGCCGTTCGCTTCGCGTCCCACGGGCGCATGAGCTTCAGCGCGGCGAGGATCGCGCGCGTCGCCGGGGAGCGGTTGAGCGTGATGAAGTGGATGCCCGGGGCGCCGCCGGCCAGCAGCTCTGCGCATTGCAGCGTCGCGTAGGAGACGCCGAGCTCCGCGACGGCCTCGTCGTCGCCGCGCCGCGCCTCGAGCGCCTTCTCGAGCCCGTCGGGCAGGCGCGCGGCCGACAGCTCGGTCATGCGCTTGATCCCGTCGAGGCTGAGGATCGGCATGACTCCGGGGATGATCGGAACGTCGATGCCGATGCCTCGCGCGCGCTCGACGAAGTCGAAGTAGTACCCGTTGTCGAAGAACATCTGGGTGATGAGGAACCGCGCGCCGGCGTCGACCTTGGCCTTGAGGAAGCGCAGGTCCTCCTCGGGCGACGTCGCGTGGATGTGCGTCTCGGGGAAGGCGGCGCCGCCGATCGAGAACTCGTAGTGGTCACGCAGGATCTCGACGAGCTCGTACGAGTACTCCAGACCGCCGTCGGTCTTCGTCCAGCGCTCCTGGCCCTTCGGCGGGTCGCCCCGCAGGGCGAGGATGTTCACCACGCCCGCGTCGCGCATCTGGTCGAGCGTGCGCCGCAGCTCGTCCGTCGTCGCGTTCACGCACGTGAGGTGGGCCATCGCCTCGAGCCCGTACCTCTCGTTGATCTGCGAGACGATGTCGACGGTCTTCTCACGGGTCGAGCCGCCCGCCCCGTACGTGACCGAGACGAAGGCCGGATCGAGCCGGACGAGATCCTGGAGCGCCTCGACGAGGTTCTCCTCGCCCGTCTCCGTCTTGGGCGGGAAGAACTCGAAGGAGAAGACGGGCTCGTCGCTCGAGGCCAGCAGCTCGTCGATACGCATCTGCGAAAGGGTAGTGCGATGCAGCACGTCGACCTCACCAGCGCGGAGATCAGCTACGACCCCGAGGATCCGCCCGGATTCCGGGCCGGGATGGCCCGCCCGGGCCCGTCGTTCGGGGCAAAGCGCACCGGCGCCACCCTCTACGTCCTCCCGCCCGGCCAGGCGGTGTGTCCGTACCACTACGAGCTGGCCGAGGAGGAGTGGCTGCTCGTCGTGGCGGGGCGCGCGACCGTGCGCGACCCGGACGGCACGCACGAGCTCGGCCCGATGGAGCTCGCCTTCTTCCCGACGACGCCGGAGGGCGCGCATCAGGTCCGCAACGACAGCGACGAGGAGGTCCGCGTCCTCATGTGGTCCGAGACCCCGGAGACGTCCTCCACCGTCTATCCCGACAGCGACAAGGTCGGCGTCTACGCCCCGGGGATGCGCCACCTGTTCAAGCGCAGCGACGAGGTCGACTACTACGAAGGGGAGACGAGCGACCAGCGGTGAGGCTCGCCGGTGCGCTGCGCCTCGCCGATCGCCTCGAGGTGCGTGAGGTAGGCGAGCGTCTCCGACAGCCACCAGTTCGCCGTCATCGGCGTGACCGGCTCGCCGTAGACCTTCGGCACGACCTCGAACGCGGTGAGCGGCCCGTCGCCGTTGCGCGCGATCGCCGCACGGACCTTGTCGAGGCGCTCGCCGACCAGCGCGCGGTTGGCGTCGATGTGCGCCTTGACGTCGGTGAACGTCCGGCCGTGGCCCGGGAGGCAGAGCCGCGCGTCGAGCTGCTCGACCACGTCGAGGGAGCTGAGGAACTCGCCGGCCGGATCGGGCGTGTGGCCGACATCGTAGTAGAGCGAGACGCGCCCGAGGAGATGGTCGCCGGAGATCAGCACGCGCCGCTCGGCCTGGAACAGGCAGACGTGCGACGGCGCGTGGCCGGGCGTCTCGTGGACGGTCCACGTGCCGAGGTCGGTCTCGACCTCGACGCCGGGGACGAGCTCGCGGTCGGGCTCGACGAACTTCGCGATCCCGATCCCCTGGCCCTTGCGCTGCTCGGCGTAGCGGCGCAGCGGCTCCTCGGGGACGCCGCTCTGCAGCGCGACCTCCATGCGGCGCTCCCACGCCGCCTCGGGGTCGTCGACGTAGTCGCGCACATGGCCGAGGTTCGGGTGGACCCAGACCTCGCAGCCCGTGCGGTCCTTGATCGTGGCCGCCTCGCCGTAGTGGTCGGAGTGGGCGTGCGTGCAGACGACGAGCCGGACGTGCTCGATCTTCAGGCCGACCTGGTCGAGCGCGCGCTCGAGGTGGCCGAGCGAGCCGGGCTCGTGCATCCCGGTGTCGACCAGGACGATCCCGTCGCCCGCGGCGACCGCCCACGCGTTGCAGTGAGGGACGCCGGGCCACGGAAGCGGGAGCCGCAGCCGCCACACGCCAGGGAGCACCTTCTCG
>CADCVT010000250.1 GCA_902806215.1 uncultured Solirubrobacteraceae bacterium
CGAGATCCACGTCGAGTTCGTCTACGCCCCGCCCGCGGGGAAGCTCGGCGCGACGGTCGCCAAGCTGTTCAACGAGGTCCCGGAAAAGCAGATCCACGGCGACCTGCGCCGCTTCAAGCAGATCGTCGAGACCGGCGAGATCGTGCGCTCCGACGGCTCGCCTGACGGCCAGTCCGTCGGCCGCCTCGCCAGGCAGCGCCCGGCTCAGCCGCTCGACGAGTCAGACCACGCCGAGCTCGTGGGGTCCTCGTCATGAAGGCCACCGTCTACTCGGGCCGCAACACGGTCCAGGTCGAGAACGTCCCGGATCCGAAGATCCTCAACCAGCACGACGCGATCGTGAAGATCACCTCGACGGCGATCTGCGGGTCGGACCTGCACCTCTACGACGGCTACATGCCGACGGTCAAGAAGGGCGACATCCTCGGCCACGAGTTCATGGGCGAGGTCGTCGAGACCGGCCGCAACGTCTCGAAGCTCAAGGTCGGCGACCGCGTCGTCGTGCCGTTCCCGATCGCGTGCGGCGAGTGCAACCAGTGCAAGCTCAGCCTGTTCGCCAGCTGCGAGAACTCGAACCCCAACGCCCGCTTCGCCGAGGCGCAGATGGGCCACTCGCCGGCGGGGATCTTCGGCTACTCGCACCTGCTCGGCGGGTTCGCCGGCGGACAGGCCGAGTACGCGCGGGTGCCGTTCGCCGACGTCGGGCCGATGAAGATCGACTCGGACCACACCGACGAGCAGGTCCTGCCGCTGACCGACGCGTTCCCGACGGGCTACTTCGGCGCGGACCTGTGCGACATCAAGGGCACCGACATCGTCGCCGTGTGGGGCGCGGGCCCGGTCGGCCTGTTCGCCGCCGCGAGCGCGTGGCTGCTCGGCGCGCACCGCGTGATCGTGATCGACCGCTTCCCGTACCGCCTCGAGATGGCCACCAACCGGACCGGCTCGGAGACGATCAACTACGAGGAGGTCGACAGCGTCAAGGAGTGCCTCGACGAGCTCACCGGCGGTCGCGGCCCCGACAAGTGCATCGACGCCGTCGGCATGGAGGGCCATCACGCCCACGGCCTGCACTTCGCGTACGACCGCGTCAAGCAGGCGCAGCGCCAGACGACCGAGCGGCCCTACGCGCTGCGCGAGGCGATCCAGGCCTGCCGGCCCGGCGGCATCGTGTCGGTGATCGGCGTCTACGGCGGCCTCCTCGACAAGATGCCGATGGGCACCGTCGTCAACAACGGCCTGCAGATACGTGCCGGGCAGTGCCACGTGCACCGCTACCTCAAGCCGCTCTACGAGGAGATCAAGGCCGGCCGGATCGACCCGAGCTTCGTGTTCACGCACAAGCTTCCGCTCGACGAGGTCTCCAACGGCTACGAGACCTTCAAGCACAAGCAGGACGAGTGCGTGAAGGTCGTCCTCAAGCCGACGGCGTGATCACCGGATCGTGACGGTCTCGCCCTCGGCAGCCACGGTGTCGCCGAGGGTGAGTTGCCGCCCGCGGCGGGTCTCGACCTCGCCGTTGACGGTGACGGCGCCGTCGGCCAGCAGCGCCTTGGCGTCGGCGCCGGACTCGGCGATGCCGGCGAGCTTGAGCAGCTGGCCGAGCCGGATGATGTGACCCTGGATCTCGATCTCCTCCACAGCCCGGACTGTAAGGGGGGCTGACCCCGCGGCCTACGTCGAACGTTGACGAGGAGGCCGTTTCGCCTGGAAAACCGTGTAAGGGGGTCTGACCCCTTTAGGGTGGCGGGATGGAGGCAGACGCTCACAAGGTCGCGATGGACGCGGCGATCGAGGCGGAGGGTCGCGCGTTCGACGCACTGCTCGAAGGGCGGGACGCCGCGCCGCTCCTGCGGGTCGCGGAGGCGTCGTGGCGGCGTTCGTGGGAGACGGCTCCTCCGCGCAGCTACGGGCGGCTGATCGGGATGGTCAAGGCCGCGGTGCTTGCGGGCGACGCGGCCGAGGCCGCCGCCTACGTGCGTGACGCCGTCGGCGAACCCGACTCGCCTCCGTCTGCGTACGCGCTGGCGATCACGCTGCTCGTCGAGGGAGACGACGCTGGAGCCGCCCGGGCGGCGGCCGGGATGCGTGGCGGGTCGGACGCGTTCGACCGGACCGCCGAGGCGATCGATGCGCTCGCGACCGGCCACGCTGAGCGCTACGCGAACGCCCTCGCCGCGATCGTCGCGGACTTCGAGCAGCGAACCGAGCACCTCACCGGCGTCGCGATCGCCGACACCGCGCTGATGCTCGAGCGCCTGGCCGAGCCGCGCGGGATGGCGGCCCGCCCGGAGTCCGACGTCCTGCCCTGACCGTGGAGCTCCGCCAGCTCGTCCGTGGTGGGAGCCAGTACCTCGCGTCAGCCCACCGCGACCGCCGTGCCCGTCACCGCGATCTCTGAGCGGGTGTCGTCGACGTCGACCTCGATGAGGCTCGGGCGGCCCATGTCCTCGCCCTGCACGACGGTGACCCGGACCGGCGGGCTGACCGCGCCGAGCTCGCGCAGGTACGCGCCGAAGCTCGCGGCCGCGGCGCCGGTGGCCGGGTCCTCGACGACGCCGCCGACGGGGAACGGGTTGCGGGCGGCAAAGCGCGTCTCGTGCTCGCGCCAGACGAGGTCGAGCGTGGTCAGGTCGAGGCGGAGCATGAACGCCTTCAGGCCGTCGAAGTCGTATTCGAGTTCGGCCAGGCGCTCGCGGGTCGCGGCGGCCAGGATCAGGTGGTGCGCGCCCGCGTAGGCGATTCGCGAAGGCAGCGCGGGGTCGAGCTCGTCCTCGCGCCAGCGCAGGAGCGTGAGCGCCTCCGCGAGGTCGTCGCCGCCGATCACCCGCACGGACGGCGCGACGCTCGTCAGCGTCGCCTTGCCGTCGCGGACGCGGACCGGCACGTCGCCGGACTTCGTGCGCAGGAGGTGGTCGCCGTTGCCGAGGGCGACGCCGGTGGCGATCGTCGCGTGCCCGCAGAAGGGGACCTCGGCCTCCGGGCTGAAGTAGCGGACCTCGAGCGATCCGGCCCCGTCGCCGCCGACCACGAACGCCGTCTCGGAGTAGCCGAGGCGTGCCGCGATCTCGAGCATCGCGGGGTCGTCGAGGCCAGTGGCGTCGAGCACCACGCCGGCCGGGTTGCCGCCGCGCGGGTCGTCGGAGAAGGCGGCGAGTCGGAGGATCTCGGTGGCGGAGGTGGGGGAGGAGGGCATGGCTGCGAGCATCGCTGGTCCCCGCGAGCCGAGCAACAGTGATCGATGATGGCCGCGATAAGGCCGCAACGTGACCGATGATGTGGGCCGTGGAGGTCCTGACCCGTCGCGAGCTCAACCGCGCACTGCTCGAGCGCCAGCTCCTGCTGCGGCGCTCGGCGATGCCGGTCGCCGAGGCCGTCGAGCACCTCGTCGGCCTCCAGGCCCAGGCTCCCGCTCCGCCGTACTACGGGCTGTGGTCGCGGCTCGAAGGGTTCGACCCGCACGAGGTCGGGCGCCTGCTGATCGACCGCGAGGCCGTCCGCATGACGCTCATGCGCGGGACGGTCCACCTCATGAGCGTCGCCGACGCCGCCGCCATCCGCCCGCTCGTCGACACCGTCATCGCGCGCGGGCACAGCGGCGTGTTCGGCCGGCGGCTGGTCGGCGTCGACGTCGGCGCGCTCGGAGCCGCGGCCCGCGTCGAGGTGGCCGACGCGCCGCTGACGGCACGGGAGATCGGCAAGCGGCTGATCAAGCACGGCATCGGCGAGGACCTCGAGGCGGTCGCCAACGCGACGCGCGTCTACGCGCCGCTCGTGCAGGTGCCGCCGCGCGGCGTCGGGGGGCGGGGCGGGCAGGCGAAGTACGCGACGTTCGAGGCGTGGACGGGGCGCGAGCTCGACACCGAGCCCGCGATCGAGCCGCTCGTCCTGCGGTACCTGCGCTCGTTCGGGCCGGCCTCGGTCATGGACATGCAGAACTGGTCGGGGCTGACGAAGCTCACGCCGGTGTTCGACGGCCTGCGCGACCGGCTCGTCGTCCTAGGCGACGAGGACTGCCGCGAGCTCTTCGACCTGCCCGACGCGCCGCGGCCGGGCGCGCAGGTGACCGCGCCCGTCCGGCTGCTGGGGGAGTTCGACAACGTCCTGCTCGGCCACGCGGACCGCAGCCGGATCATCCCCCCGGACTTCGCGTGGCGGACGCTCCTCGGAGACGGGAAGACGTACGGCAACCTCCTCGTCGACGGGATGCTCGCCGCGCTGTGGCGGATCGACCGCGAGGGCAAACGCCGAGCGACGCTGCTGATCCGCCCACACCACGCGTGGACGGCCGACGTCCGCGACGAGGTCGAGGCCGAAGCGACCCGCATGCTCGACTTCGCGGTCTCCGACGTGCAGAAGCGGACCGTCCGGATCGGCGATCCGGTGGCGGCATGACCGCCGCCACCGAGGGCCTCGGCTAGCGCCCGTCCGGCCAGGCGACGCTGGTCTCGACCCGCTGGGTCATCCGGATCTGGTTGCCGGAGTCGTCGCGGAACGCGGCGTCGATCCCGTAGAAGCGCTCCATCGGCTCCTGGACGACCTCGACGCCCTTGGCGACGAGGTCGTCGAACGTCGCCCGGCAGTCGTCGACCTCGAGGAAGAGCGTCCCGCCGAACCCCTTGGCGATGAGCGTGTCGATCTGGTCGCGCGTCTCCTCGTCGACGATGGGCGGGTTGAGACGCTCGAGCAGCACCTCGACGTCGGGCTGGTCGGGCGGGGAGACCGTCAGCCAGCGCATGGCGCCGAGGTCCATGTCCTCGCGCGGGGTGAAGCCGAGGGTCTGCGTGTAGAACTCGAGGGCGCGCTGCTGGTCGAGGACGCGGAGGGCGACGATGGGGATTCTCATGGCGGCGACGCTAATCGCCAGCCGGGCTCGCTGGCTTCTCCATTCGTGCGCCGTTGGGCCGCGTCCACTGCGCCGCCCAGCAGCCGGGGATCGCGGGGTAGAGGCCTGCGTGGGCCGCGCGGTAGGCGGTCGGCGTCATGCCGGCGATCCGGTGGAAGGCCGAGCTGAACGAGCCGAGGCTCTCAAAGCCGACCTCGAAGCAGATCTCGGTGACGCTCAGGCCGGTGTTGCGCAACAGCTCCTGGGCGCGCTCGACGCGGCGGGTGACGACGTACTGGTGCGGGCTCTCGCCGTACGCCTCCTTGAAGCGCCGGCTGAAGTGCCACGGCGACGCGTGCGCCTGGCGGGCCAGCGCCGCGACGTCGAGCGGCTCGGCGTACGCGCGGTCGACGAGGTCCTTCGCGCGGCGCAGATGGGCGGCCTCCTCCGGGGTCATGCGCGGCACATCATCGCGCGTGACGGCGGTCGCGTGGGTCAGGCGGCGACCTCGGCGACCTCGCGCAGCGCGCCGGTCTCCGGGTCGAAGATGAAGCCGCGGATGTAGTCGCGCGACGGAAGCTCCGGCGTGGACCGCAAGCGCGCCAGGCTCGCCCGCAGCGTCGCCTCGATGTCGTCGAAGGCGCCGAGCCGCCACGTCGGCAGCACGCCGTCGGCTGCAAGGGTCTCGCGGAACTCGTCCTCCGACGCCCCGTGCAGGCCGCAGCCCTCGTGCATGACGACGACGATCTCCTCCGTGCCGAGCAGGCGCTGCGACGCGCTCAGCGACCGGATCGCGTCGTCGGTGACGAGCCCGCCGGCGTTGCGGATGATGTGCGCGTCGCCGCGCTGGAGCCCGAGCATCGGGAACAGGTCGATCCGGGTGTCCATGCAGGCGAGCACGGCCACGCCGCGTCCTGGACGGGGACTCAGTCTGGGGGCAGCGAGCTCGTCGGCCCGCTCGGCCGCGACGGCCAGCATCTCATCGGCGTTGCGCATTGCGACGACGATGGTAGGAGCCCGCGTCGAGGACGTGCGGTGAAGCTAGGTCATCAGGACGCCGCCGCCGCTGTTCGTGACGATGAACGTCACGAGCGCCGCGATGGCGACGAGCACGAGCAGGATGCAGACGATCTCGACCGTTCCGAGCCGCTGCTGACGCGCCGAGCGCCCCTTGGTCGAGTGGTAGCCCACGGCTCGACGGTATCAGCGGCAACGCGCCTACGCGACAGGATCCGGCGATGCCGTGAGCATCATCACCGCGGCGCCGCCGTCCCAGCCGGCGGCGTCCTCGACGACCCACGTGGCCCGGTCGAGCGCGCGGGCGAGCGACCGCCGGTGGACCGTGAAGCCGTCGAGCAGCTCCTCGAGTCCCGCCGCGTCGTAGGTGCGCTGGAGGTCGTCGAGGGCCGCAGGCCCGACCGGCACGGTCAGGACGAGCAACCCCTCCGGGGCCAGCCATCGGCGGAAGTCGGCCATCGCATCGAGGTCGAGGCGCCGCGTGCCGCCCTCGGGGTCGCCGTAGTGGCCGACGCCGAAGTGCTCGATCGCCGAGAGCGCGACGACGACGTCGAACCGCGCGTCGCCGAGCTCGTGCAGCGCCCCCGCCGCCACGGTCAGCCGGGGATGCGAGAGCGCGTAGCCGCGCGGATCGGCGACCGTGACGTCGTAGCCGAGCGACGCGAGCGACAGCGCGACCGTGCTCTCCGCGCCGCCGGCGTCGAGCACGCGCGCGGGCGGCGGCCGTTCGGCCAGCGCGGCGAAGACGAACGGCTGCTCGACGATGCGCTCGTTGACGAGCCGGACCCGGACGCCGCTGCCGTCGTGCCCGACCGCCACCGGCGGGTTGAACCACAGCCCTGCCCGCGCGGCGAGGCCGCCCGGGCCGTCGAGGCGCTGCTCCTCGAGCAGCCCGAGGACGCGATCGAGCCGCTCGTGCA
>CADCVT010000251.1 GCA_902806215.1 uncultured Solirubrobacteraceae bacterium
CCACGTGATCTCGGTCCAGTCCTTCATACCCTCGGAACCTACCCCCTCGCCTCATGAAGATCGCCATCGACATCGACTCCACGCTGCACGACTACTGGCCGTCGTTCGCCGCGGCCGCCAAGCGGCGCTTCGGCGTGACGCTCGCCTACGAGCACCAGGTCACCTGGAACGTCAGCCGCCTGAAGCCCGAGCAGGTCAAGGCGTGCGTCGCCGAGACCCACTGCGACGAGGCCGTCCTGAAGGCCGAGCCGTACCCCGGGGCGGTCGACGTCGTCCGGCGCTGGCACGAACAGGGCCACTGGATCCACATCACGAGCCATCGGGCGGTCGAGGCCCACGGCGCGACGGCCCAGTGGCTCGAGCGGATCGGGCTGCCGTACGACGACCTGCACTGCTCGTACGACAAGATCGCCCGCGCCACCGAGCTCGGCATCGATCTGCTCGTCGATGACTCGCCGGTCAACCTGCAGAGCGCGATCGACCACGGGATGACCGCCGCGACGATCGTGCACCCGTGGAACCGCGAGCTCATCGAGGAGGAGGACGTCATCGCCGCCGACGACTGGCCCGAGCTCGAGCGCAACCTGAGAGGTTTCCTCTCCTCGTGAGCACCCCAGCCAAGACCAAGAGCAAGACCAAGCCCGCCAAGGCCACGTCGACCGACGTCGACACGCGGCGCAGCCTGCTGCCCGCGATCGAGCCCGAACGCCGCATCACCGACTGGGGCCGCAGCGAGCGCGTCGAGGGCCTGCTCGACCGCACGGTCTACGACTTCCTCTACCACCTGTGGTTCCGCTGCGAGGTCGAGGGGATCGAGAACATCCCGTCCGAGGCCGGAGCGCTCCTGGTCTCCAACCACGCCGGCGCGATGCCGCCCGACGCGGCGATGATCGCCAAGGCGATCAAGGAGGAGCACCCGCGCCCGCGGCCGCTGCACCTCACGATGGAGCACTTCTTCAAGGGCTATCCGGGCTTCAGCATGCTGCTGCCGAAGATCGGCGGCGTCCCCGCGCACCCGGCCAACGTGCAGCGCCTGCTCAACGACGAGCAGCAGCTCGTGCTCGTCTTCCCTGAGGGCGCCAAGGGGACCGAGAAGCTCTTCAAGGACCGCTACCGCCTGCGCCGCTTCGGCCGCGGCGGCTTCGTCAAGGCGGCGCTCAAGGCGCAGGTGCCGATCGTGCCGATCGCGGTCGTCGGCGCCGAGGAGGCACAGCCGGTGTTCGCGCACCTCGACGCGCTGAAGAAGCTCACGGGCCTCATCTACGCGCCGGTCGCGCCGCTGGTCTACCTGCCGGCGAAGTTCCACATCCGCTTTCTCGAGCCCGTCCCGACGCACGAGCTCGGCGAACGCGCTCACGAGGACCGCGGGCTCGTCCAGACGATCTCCCAGGACATCCGCGCGCGGATCCAGGAGGAGCTCTTCGACATGGTCGGCAAGCGCGACTCGGTCTGGTTCGGATGAGGGTCCTCGTCACCGGCCTGAGCACGTACTGGGGCGGGCGCCTCGCGCAGTCGCTCGAGCAGGACGAGGAGGTTGACACCATCATCGGGATCGACCGCACGCCGCCGAAGGTCGCGCTCGAGCGCACCGAGTTCGTGCAGGTCGCCGACGCGCACAGCCTCATCCAGCGCATCGTCCACGCCGCCGAGATCGACACGGTGATCGACACGCGCCTCGTCGTCGACAGCACCGTGACGACCCCGCGCCGCGCGCACGAGAACAACGTCGTCGGCACGACGAACATCCTCGCCGCGTGCGCAGGGCCGGACACGCCGGTGCGCAAGCTCGTGTTCCGCTCGAGCGCGCACTACTACGGCTCCGAGCAGGACGACCCGGCGTTCTTCACCGAGGAGATGGAGCGCCCGCACCCGCCGCGCACGCGGATCGAGCGCGACATCGTCGATGCCGAGCACGCCGTGCAGGACTTCGACTCCTCGACGTCGCCGGTGAAGGTGGTCATCGTCCGGTTCGCGCAGGGCCTCGGGCCGGGGATGCGCACGGCGGTCACGCGGCTGCTCCGGATGCCCGGCGTGCCGTCGATCCTCGGCTTCGACCCGCGCTTTCAGTGCATCCACGAGGACGACATCGTCGGGATCCTCGAGCACGCCGCACGCAGCGACGACATGCAGGGCATCTACAACGGCGCCGCCGACGGGGTGCTCGCCCTCAGCGAGGTGGCCGGCCTGCTGGGCAAGCCGCTGCTGCCGATCCTGCCGCCCTGGGGCACCGGCCTCGCCGCCCAGCAGCTCAAGCGCCTCGGCGTCGCCGAGATCCCGCCGGAGCTGCTCAACATGCTCCGCTAAGGCCGTGGCTCGGACAACCGCAAGCTCAAGGCCACCGGCTACCGGATGCGGTACACGTCGCGCGAGACCGTCCTGAAGTTCCGCGAGGCGCTGCGCATGGAGGGGATGCTCCAGACGGGCCAGGAGCCCTACCGCTACGAGCGCGAGGTCGAGGAGTTCCTGCGCTACAGCCCGAGCATCCGCAACGCGTCGCGCCACGAGCCCGCCCGGAAGAACCTGGCGCCGGGGGAGCGCGCAGACGCCGTTGCGGCCCTGGAAGCGGCAGACGATTCCGCCTAAGGTCGAGTCGGGTACCACTCCGACTGTCGATCAGTGAAGAGACCAGCGTTCATCGCCGTCGCCGTGTTCGCGGCCCTGCTGCTCGTCGGGGTCGTGGGCGTCTACGCCTACGACAAGGGTCGCGAGGACCAGATCGCCGAGGGCGTGACGGTCGGCGGCGTCTCCGTCGGCGGCCTCGAGCGTGACGAGGCGACGCGCCGGCTGCGCAGCCAGCTGCTCGCCCCGCTGGACGAGCCGGTCGTCGTCCGTGCCCGCGGCAGGCGCTTCAAGCTCGGCTCGGGCGAGGCGCGCATCCGCGCGAACATCGAGGCGATGGTGGCCGACGCGGTCCGCGAGAGCCGGTCGGGCACCATCTTCGCGCGGACCGCACGCGGCCTCACGGGGGAGGACCTCGAGCGCGACGTCAAGCCGCGCGTCTCGTTCTCGCGCGAGGCGGTCACGCGGCTCGTCACGCGGGTCTCGCGGAAGGTGGGACAGCCTGCCCGCGACGCGGACGTCAAGTTCACGGCGTCGGGCCTGAAGCGTGTCAAGAGCCGCGTCGGCTACGAGGTCGACCGCCGCGCCCTGCGCCGCCGGGTCGAGGCGGCGATCCTGATCCCCGATCCCGCGGCGCGGACGGTCAGCGCGCCGTTGCAGAAGACGAAGCCGAAGGTCACGACGAAGGACCTCGCGGAGAAGTACGACACCGTGCTCGTCGTCGACCGCGGCGGCTACCGCATCAAGCTCTTCAAGCGGCTCAAGCTCGAGAAGGCGTACCCGATCGCCGTCGGCAAGGCCGGGCTAGAGACGCCGGCCGGCCTCTACACGATCCAGAACAAGGCGACCAACCCGGCCTGGCACGTCCCGAACTCCGAGTGGGCCGGAGAGCTCGCCGGCGAGGTGATCCCGGGCGGCGTGCCCGAGAACCCCATCAAGGCGCGCTGGCTCGGCGTCTACGACGGCGTCGGCGTCCACGGCACCGATGCGCGCGGGTCGATCGGCACGAACGCCTCGCACGGCTGCATCCGCATGCTGGTCGAGGACGTCACCGAGCTCTACGACCAGGTCCCGGTCGGCGCTCCTATCTACATCGCCTAGGTCTGGCTCGGCACGCCGATGTCGCCGACAGCGACCTCCTCCCAGCCCTTCTCGAGCAGGGAGGCGTAGTGGTCGGAATGGCGAAGAACGAGCGTGCCTATGTACACGTGCTTCTCCCGCCGCCGCAGGATCGCGTACCAGAGCGTGGTCGCGTCGTTCGTTCCCTGGATCTTGTGCCAGGGGCGCGGGGGAAGGGCGATCCCGTCCGAGATCTCGGCCTCGACGAGCTGCTTGTGAGTGGCGACCTGCCCGCTCGACGTGTCGATGTAGAAGACGGCCATGGGCCTGACGGTATCCAGGCGGGCTGGGCCGACGCCCTCCGGCTCTTCGACGCGGACCTGCGCCGCCGGGGCGCCGCGGACAAGACGCGGCGGGCCTACTCGGTCGACATCGGGCAGCTCGCCGTCTGGGCGGCGAACCACGGCCTCGCACCCGAGGCGGTCGACCAGAAGGCGCTGCGGCGCTTCGCCGCGGTCCTGAGCAACTCGCGGCCGGCGGCGGCCACGGTCGCGCGCAAGCTCGCCGCGATCCGGGCGTTCTACCGCGTGCTGCGCGAGCACGGCCACGTGCGGCAGAACCCGGCCGACCTCATCCCGGCCCCGAAGCGACCGGACAAGCTGCCCCGGGCGCTCAAGGCCTCGGAGGTCGCGGCGCTGCTCGACCGGATCCCGACCTCGACGCCGCTCGAGCTGCGAGACCGCGCGTTGTTCGAGCTCGCGTACGCGTGCGGACTGCGTGCCGAGGAGCTCGTCGACCTCGATGTCGGGTCGATCGACTTCGACGCCGAGGAAGTTCGAGTAGAGGGCAAAGGTGCCAAGACTCGGTTCGTCCCTGTCGGTGAGTCGGCGTTGCGCGCCGTGTCCCGATATCTCGAACGGGCGCGCGCGGCGCTTGCCGCCGGAGACGGCGAGTACGCTCTGTTCTTGAGTAAATCGGGTAAACGCCTGTCGACATCGGACGTTCGCCGCCGCCTCAGGGTGTGGGAGCGGCACGCCGAGGTCCACGGCGGGCTCTCGCCCCATGCGCTGCGGCACTCGTTCGCGACTCACCTTCTCGAGGGTGGTGCCGATCTAAGGGCCATCCAGGAGCTGTTGGGGCATGCGTCCGTGTCCACAACTCAGATCTACACCCGAGTAGACTCCGCGCGTCTGAAGTCGGCGTACGCGCGTAGCCATCCCCGAGCGTGAACAGGACCTTGGAAACAAACGTCAAGGCAATCGAGTTGAGGGACCTGTGGCGACGCTACAAGTCCACCGGTGACGTGCAGGCGCGCGAGCGCTTGGTGGTCGCCTACTCGCCCCTGGTCAAGTACGTGTCCGGCCGGATGGCGTCGGGGTTGCCCGCCCACGTCGAGGAGGCCGACCTCATCTCGTACGGTCTGGTCGGGCTGATCAGCGCGATCGAGCGCTTCGACCTCGACCGCGAGATCAAGTTCGAGACCTACGCGATCACGCGCATCAAGGGCGCGATCATCGACGAGCTGCGCTCGCTCGACTGGGTCCCGCGGTCCGTCCGCGCCCGCGCCCGCGAGATCGAGAAGGCCAACTCCAAGCTCGAGCACACCTACCAGCGCGCTCCCACCGACGAGGAGATGGCGCTCGAGCTCGAGATCAGCGTCGACGAGTTCCAGGAGGCGCTGCTCCAGATCTCGAACTCGACCGTCGCCGCTCTGGATGAGCTCTGGACGGTCAGCGACGCCAGCGGCGACCAGGTCTCGCTGCTCGACACGATCCAGGACCCCGACGCGCCCGATCCGTCCGAGGTCATGGACCAGACGGACCTCAAGGACCGCGTCGCCGACGCGATCGCCCGTCTGCCCGAGCGAGAGAAGCTCGTGGTCGCGCTCTACTACTACGAGAACCTGACCCTCCGCGAGATCGGAGAGGTCCTCGGCGTGACCGAGTCCCGGGTCTCGCAGCTGCACACGAAGGCGGTCCTCCGCCTCCGGTCGCGGCTCACCGCCGCCGAGTAGTCCGGCCGTCCGGCCCTACCTCGCTGCGCCCCGGTCTCCGCCAAGCGGCGCGCAGCGGGCGGCCCGCCCTCCCGACCACGCCGGCGCGTGTTGTTGCTGCGCTCAGTGCCGCCGCGGCCTCGCTCTGCTCTCGCGCGAACGACGGGCAGCGACGGAGTGAGCTTCGGCTTGTGGTAGCTCGTCCGCTGGGCGCCGCAACAACTCGACCCGTGTACCGGCGGAGCTCACGCGGGTCGAGTTTCCCTTGCCAGCCGACGGAAAGTCGACCCGCGCGGCGTGTGGACTGCACGCGGGTCGAGTTGAGGTCTCTATGGCGCCCACAACTCGACCCGTGCGGCCTCGGGCTGCACGCAGGGTCGAGTTGTTCGCACGAAACTCATCGCTCGGCCGTCCAGATCCGACGAGGGGTGAACTTCGTTGCTCCTGACAACGGAAGTCACCCCTCGCGGCTGACGAGCCGACGCGGGGTGAGTTGTTGCCAACCGCGAACCGGACCTCGTGTCCTCGCTGCCTGCCGTTCAGGACGCCGGAGGCGGCCGCGACCGCAACGGAAGAGCCCGACAACGCAACACGTACGCTCAGCCGATCAGCAGGGTCAGACTCATCGTGGCGAGCGCGCTGCTCGCGGTTCTCGCGGCGGCCGCCCCGGCGCCGGCGCGCGAGCCGACGCGCGCGCATCCGATCGTCGTCGGCGAGCGAGCCGTCGCGCTGCGGGACCTCGAACGCGTCGCGCGGTCGCTGCTTCCGGTGCTCGTCGACCCGGAGATCGCCCGCGGGCAGGCAGCCGGTCAGCTCATCGACCGTGCGTGGCGCCGCGCGGAGGCGGCACGCCGCGGGCTCCGATCCTCCTCGGAGCTCGCGGTGGCCAAAGGGGTCGCCGCCGGCACGCGCGATCCGCTCGCACTCGCCCGGCGCTTCGAGGCCTACGACCGCCGCTGGTCCGCGGTGACGCGCTGCACACCGCGATGGTCGCTCGGCCCGCCGTGCGTGGCGACGCCGCTTCCCTGCGTCTGGGCCGGGGCGTCGGACGTGTGCACGGTGGCCGAGCCGCCGGATCCCGCGGAGCGGCCCTACTGGAGCGTCCAGCTTGTGCCTGCGGATTTCGGCCTCTACGAGGACGGCGTCGACCTCACGCGGCGAATCGCGAAGCGCATCGCCGCGGTGCCCGGGCTGCGCCGCCGGCTGGGGGAGATCCTCAACGAGGGCGAAGTCTCGATCTTCGCGCTGTCGCGCCGCGACGCCTGGCTCGTGGCCCGCGAGGCGATGGCCCTGCGCGCCGCGCTCGCCCGCTGAAGCAGTCGCCGAGATCCCTCTGGCGCTTCGTGCGGATCGTCGCTAGTGTCGCGCTTCTCGTAGCCGTCGAGGAGAGGAGGTCAGGTCATGCACCACCGTGCAGATCGCATCCGGAACGTCGCGCTGGTCGGCCACCGCGGGAGCGGGAAGACGTCGCTCAACGAGGCGTTGCTCTACCAGGCCGGCCTGCTCACCCGGCTCGGCAGCATCAACGAGGGCACGACGATCTCGGACTCCGAGCCCGACGAGCAGGCGCGCCAGATGTCGATCAGCGCGAGCCTCAGCTCGTTCGAGTGGAACGACCGCAAGATCAACCTCGTCGACACGCCCGGCGAGCCCAGCTTCGTCGCCGACGCGCTCGGGACGCTGCGCGTCTGCGAGTCCGCGATCTTCGTCGTCAACGCCGTGATGGGCGTCGAGGTCAACACGCAGCGCCTCTGGCAGCGCGCCGAGGAGCTCGACATCGCCCGGCTCGTCTTCGTGAACATGCTCGACCGCGAGCGCGCTGACTTCTTCCGGGCCCTCGAGTCGCTCCAGCAGGCCTTCGGCCGCCACGTCGTCGCCACCG
>CADCVT010000252.1 GCA_902806215.1 uncultured Solirubrobacteraceae bacterium
CTCGGCTACGAGATCATGCGGATCGACCCGCACCAGCGGTGGAACCCCGTCTATCTCGCGCAGCCGTTCTACAACCTGGTGCTGGCGGCGTTCTTCGAGTGGGGCGTCGCGTTCCACGACCTCGACCTCGAGGCGCTCCGCAAGGGAGAGAAGTCCAAGGAGGAGCTCCTCCGCCAGCTCAAGGGCATGGGCGGCAAGGCGGCGACGCAGGTCGCCAAGGACTACGTCGCGTACCCGCTGCTCTCGGCGCCGCTCGGCAAGGACGGCGTCAAGGCCACGCTGAAGGCGAACTTCACGGCGAACATCATCCGCAACGTCTGGGCCTACGCGATCATCTTCTGCGGCCACTTCCCCGACCAGACGTACACCTTCAGCCAGAAGGAGGTCGAGGACGAGTCGCGCGGCGGGTTCTACGTCCGCCAGCTCCTCGGCGCGGCGAACATCGAGGGCAGCCCGATGTTCCACGTCATCAGCGGCAACCTCGGCTACCAGGTCGAGCACCACCTCTACCCCGACATGCCGAGCACGCGGTACGCCGAGATCGCCCCGCGCGTGAAGGACATCTGCGAGCGCTACGGCCTGCCGTACAACACGGGCCCGTTCCTCAAGCAGCTCGGGATGGTCCAGCGCACGATCCTGCGCCTCGCGTTCCCGGGCGGCAAGCCGCGCCCGAAGCCCGGCCCGTACAAGCCGGACGACGGCGAGGCGCCGACGGAGCGCAAGCGCAACCTGTTCCAGCGTCGCAAGGACGGCGGCTCGGGTCCCGAGCAGAGCTCCGACGGCGTCCGCGTGTCGATGCCGCAGAGCTGAGCGCGTACCGGCGCTCTGAGCGGCGCGGCGGTGGTCTAATCAAGCGGGTGTCCCGCCTCCTCTGCCTCGCCCTGCTCGCACTCGCCGTCCTCGCCCCCGCCGCCCAGGCCGCGGGGGAGCAGTACGCCCTCGTCAACGGCTGCTGGTCGCTGAAGGTCAAGGCCACCGGCGGGGTCGTCGGCAAGGACGGCTCGGGCTACAAGGCCGGCGCGCCCGCGGAGGCGTTCCGGATGCAGGCGACCGACCTCGGCAAGTACCTCCTCTATGGGCGTGCGCGCGACTTCCTGACCGACGGCGGGAGCGACACGGTCACCGTGGCGGCGAAGGCGTCGGAGGCGGCGATCTGGCGGGTCGAGCCGGCCGACGGTCAGACGTTCCGGCTCTCGTCGCCGTCGTCGGGCAGGCTGCTGGCGGCCGGGCCCGACGGGACGCTGAGGATCGTCGATGCGAACAGCGCCGGCGACGCCGCGCTCTTCTCGTTCGAGAGGGCCGACGGGTGCCCGCAGTATCCCGAGGTCGAGGTCAACGTGAGCGGCGAGCCGATGCGCGGCGCGACGGCGTTCGGCGAGGTCCGGGGCACGATCGACGCGCACATGCACCACATGGCCTACGAGTTCATCGGGGGGCGCGTGCACTGCGGCAAGCCGTGGGACCAGCTCGGGGTGGAGTTCGCGCTCGTCGACTGCCCCGACCACCAGGCGCAGGTCCAGCCGGTGGACACCGCGCTCGGCGGTGAGCCGGCCCACGACCCGACCGGCTGGCCGACGTTCAAGGACTGGCCCGACGACAAGTCCCTGACGCACGAGACCTCGTACCACCGCTGGGTCGAGCGAGCGTGGCGCGGCGGCCTGCGCGTGTTCGTGAACCTCCTCGTCGACAACGAGGTGCTGTGCGAGGTCTATCCGCTCAAGAAGAACCCGTGCAATGAGATGAACACGGTCCGGCTCGAGGCGCAGCGCATGCGCGAGTTCGCCGACTACGTCGACGCGCAGTACGGCGGGCCGGGCAAGGGGTGGTACCGGATCGTCACGTCGCCGGCCGAGGCGCGCAGGGTCATCAACGACGGCAAGCTCGCCGTCGTCATGGGGATCGAGATCTCCAAGCTCTTCGACTGCGGCGTCGTCAACGACCGGCCGCAGTGCGACCGCGCGCAGATCGACAAGCAGCTCGACGAGGTCCACAGGCTCGGCGTGCGCGACCTCGAGCTCGTCAACAAGTTCGACAACGCGCTCGGCGGCGTCGCCGGCGACACGGGCCAGACCGGCGTCGTCACGAACACCGGCAACAAGCAGGACACCGGTCAGTACTGGCAGATGGGCACGTGCCAGGGCGACCCGATGGAGCAGGACCGCGAGCAGCTGACCCCGGCGGGCGACGACTCGCGCGACCAGCTCATCGCGAACTTCTCCCGGTTCCTCCCGCCCGGGCAGGCGCCGATCTATCCCAAGCCGCCGCACTGCAACCAGCGCGGGCTCTCGGACCTCGGCGAGTACCTGATCCGCCGCATGATGGCCAAGGGCATGATCATCGACCCCGACCACCTCTCGGTCTCCGCGCGCGACGAGGTGCTCGCGATCGTCGAGGCCGCGCGCTACTCGGGCATCGTCTCCTCGCACACGTGGAGCACGCCCGCCGCCGAGCAGCGCATCCTCAAGACCGGCGGCTTCATCACGCCGTACGCGGGCAACTCGACGAAGTTCGTCAAGGAGTGGGAGCGCGTGCGCAAGGGACGCGACCCGCGCTTCTACTGGGGCTTCGGCTACGGCGCGGACATGAACGGCTTCGGAGCGCAGGGCGGCCCGCGCGGCGCCGACGTCCCCAACCCGGTCGTGTATCCGTTCCGGTCGCCGATCGATCCCGGCGTCACGGTCGACAAGCAGAAGAGCGGCGAGAAGGTCTACGACATCAACGTCCACGGCGTCGATCACTACGGCCTGTATCCCGACTGGCTGGAGGACCTGCGCAAGCTCGCGGGCCAGGAGATCGTCGAGGACATGGCGCGCGGGGCCGAGGCGTACCTGCAGATGTGGGAGCGCGCCGACGGCGTGCCGGCCAACCGCTGTGTGCCGGCGCGGACGCGGTTCACGAAGGACGGCCTCGGCAGGCTGCGCCTCGGCGCGAAGGCCGACGACGTGCTGCGGCGCGCCGGGCAGCCGAACAGCCGGCCCGGTCGTGGCTGGACCTACTGCGTGCAGGGCCCGCGCGACGCTCGCCGCGCCGGGCTGGTCAAGCCGGTGTTCACGCAGGAGGGCGTGCTCGCGCTGGTCGCCTCGACCGGTCCGGAGCACTCCGCCGCCCGGACCGCGGCACGCGTGCGCGCCTCGAAGCTCCGGGGCACGCGCGCCTTCGGCAAGGGGCTGCGGGTCCGCCGCGCGGGCGGCGGGCGCACCTACGTGTACGGCGTCAAGCGGGGCCGCGTGCAGTTCGTCGCGGTCGCGACCCGGACGGCCGCGAAGGACCGCAGGACGCTGCGCCGGTACCTCCGGGTCGCGGGGTTCTAGGCTCAAGGGCATGTCCTCCGAAACCCCGTCCACGCGCAGCGTCCGGATCTCTGACGACGAGCGGGGCGGATGGTCCTCGGATCGCCCCCGCGAGGGCGGACGGCCGCCGCGGCCCGTGGACGTCTCCACGCGCTGCCGCGTCCTCAAGCCGTCGGACCGCATGCGCTACACGCCCGGGAGCCTCGTCGTGGTCGTCTCGGCCTCGGCCGAGGAGCGCGATCGCTTCACCGGGCGCGTGTTCGAGGAGAAGGGCGCCGTGTTCTCGCTCGACAAGGTCAAAGGCCTGCTGGCCGGCCGCGTCACCGGCGACGAGCTGCACACGAAGGCCGAGCAGCTGCTCGAGGCCGCGGTCCGCAAGCGCCTGGAGGCCGGCGAGTCGGTCGTGCTCGGCGCCGACGGCCTGAACGCCGAGGAGCGCGACCGCTTCGTCCGGATGGCGCACGCGCTGCGCCGCCCGCGGCACCTGATCCTCGTCGAGGTCCCGCGCGACCGCGTCTCCGAGGAGGACCTCGTGCCGCTCAACGAGATGCGCAAGGCGCTCGACGACGGGGACGCCGGGCAGGAGGGCTTCCAGACGGCGCTGCGCCTCGGCGGCGGGACCGTCGCCGAGCTCAAGCGGATCGTCTTCCGCCCGCCGCCCCAGGAGGACTGACCGCCAAGGGGGGTCAGACCCCCTTACGCGGTTTTGCAGCGCTTTCGGCCGTGTCGTCGACGTTTGACGTAGAAGCGGTCAGTGCCCCTTACGCAAGTACCGGCGGTGCGGTGCGTTCGTGCTCGCATGACCTTCCGCACACTGCTCGCGGCCGGCGCCGCGGCGCTTGCCGTCGCCGCCGTTCCGGCCGTCGCGGCCGACCCCGACTCCGGCGAGGTCTCGCCGTCGAAGACCACCGCCAAGTGGACCGGCACGATCGTCGAGCCGACCGGCGGCTTCGAGATCGCCGCCGTGGAGGCCGGCGGCACGCAGGGTGCGTGCGAGGCGCCGTCCTGCGACACCTTCGCGCTGAAGGTCGCGGCCGGCGGGACCCGCCTCGACGTGAAGGTCGGCGGCTCGGAGGACGAGATCTTCAGCATCTCGTTCGAGGTCGAGGACCCTGACGGCAACGTGAAGGTCTTCTCCGGTGACGCCGTGCCCGAGCGCGAGGCCTCGTTCGACTCGCCCAAGGCCGGCGACTGGACCGTGCGCGTGTTCGGGACGCCGCAGCTCGAGCAGTTCACCTACGAGGGGACGGCGACGCTCGTCGCGGCCGCGGCGACCGCCCCGCCCGGTGGCGGCGGCACGAATCCGCCGCCGACCCAGCCCCCGGCTCCGCCCTCCGGCGGCGGCCCGGCGCCCGCTCCTGCGCCCGCACCCGCACCCGCACCTGCTCCCGCGCCCGCTCCTGCCGCCAACGCGGGACCGCTCGCGAAGCTCACCGTCGGCGCACCCCGCCGGGCCGATCGCTCGGCGCGCCGGCTGCGCAAGGGCAAGCGCTTCGGCGTCGCCCTGCGCGCGAGTGCGCCACTGCAGCGCGTCGTCGCGATCCTCGTGCCGGCGAAGAAGCGCACGAGGGTCGTCGCGACCGGGCGCGTGGCGCGGTTGGCGTCGAAGGGGACGCTGCGGCTGAAGGTCACGAAGGCGATCAAGCGAGGGCGCTACCGCCTCGTCGTCACCGGCTTCGACGCCTCGGGTCGCCGCGTCACCACGCAGCGCGCGGTCACGCTCAGGCGCTAGCGCGCCACCGGACGAGGAGGCGCTTCATCCCGTAGAGCCCGAGCGGCGTGTCGTACTCGGGCTCGCCGTCGAGGGCGAACCCGGGCATGCGCGGCGCGAGGAACCGCAGGGCCTCGTCGAGCTCTGCCCGCGCGAGGTTCGCGCCGAGGCAGAAGTGCGGCCCGGCCCCGAACGTCAGCGGCTTGGCCTTTCCGCGCTCGGCCCGGATGTCGAAGGCCTCGGCGCCTGCGTACTCGTCGGGGTCGCGGTTGGCCGTCTGCGCGCAGGCGAACACGAGCGTCGACGCGGGGAAGACGATGTCGCGGAACGCGACCTCCTCGAGCGTGATCCGCGCGGTGAACGGCGCGATCGGCTCGAAGCGCAGGATCTCCTCGACGGCTCCGGGCACGAGCTCGGGCTCCTCGGCCAGGAGCGCCCACTGGTCCGGGTGCTCGGCGAACAGCCGCAGGCCGTGCGCGAGCTGCGACTGGGTCGTGTCGACGCCGCCGACGAGGACCGAGCTGACGACGTCGAGCGTCTCGTCCTCGCTCAGCCCCGCCTCCAGCAGCTCGCCGATGAGGTTCCCCGCCCGCTTGGCGATGAGGTCGCGGGCGTAGGCCTGGAAGTCGACCGCGGCGCGCTCGAGCGCGGGGAGGTCGTTCGTCAGCGCCTCGGGGTCGAACTGCCGCTGGATCGTGTTCGCCCACTCCTGCAGCAGCGGCGCGTCGTCGAGCGGCGCGCCCATGACCGTCGCGATCATCCGCGCCGGGTACGGCTTGGCGAGGTCGGCGACGGCCTCGCAGCGCCCGGTGCCGGCGAGCGGGGTGAACAGCGCGGCGAGCTGCTCGCGCATCGCCGGGCGGTACGCGTCGGCGGCCTTCGGCGTGAACGCCGGCTGGATCAGGCGGCGCAGCCGGCGGTGCTCCTCGCCGCCGCGGTCGAGCAGGTTGCCGGTCATCCGCTCGTACAGCGGACCCGACGTGACGCCGTGGATCTCGAGCATCGTGCGGCCCGGGAACGTCGCGGCGGGCGTCCGCAGGAAGAACGCGGTCGCCTCGCGGTCGAGGACGAAGAAGCCGAACGGCTCGGCCCGCGCGACCCACGACCGCTCGCGCAGCTCCCGCAGCGTGTCGTGGAAGCGTGTGCCGCTGAGTGCCGGGTCGAGGTAGTTCAGCGACGGAAGGTCGAGGTCGGCGACGGTCGCCACGCGGCGATCATGCCACGGGGCCCGCCCGGCCGAGCGCCGGACGGGCCCCGAACGGCGACGGCGTCAGCGGGTGACGCGCAGTCGCTGCGTCATCGTGCTGCCGGGCGCCCGTGCGATGAACGTCAGCGACGAGCCGCGCATGACCTTCCTCAGCGCGCGCTTCCCCGCCGTGGTCAGCCTGAGCGTCCCGCTGCCCCGCGTGGTCGTCCGGCCGAGGAGGACCTTGCCGGCGCGCAGCTCGACGAGGACCCGGCAGCTCGGGCGGCACGTGCCGACGAACCGCAGCCCGGTCTTGGCGAGCTTGCCCGGTCGATGGTCCTGACCGTGAGGCGGAGGTCCAGCAGGCCGCGGTCGAGGGTCGGCGTCCTCGACGTGGTCGTCCCCGTCCCCGGTCCGCCCGCGGTCGTCGTCGTCTTGGTCGTGGTGGTGGTCTTCGGCTGCCCCGAGTGGAAGCCGTAGCGGGTCCAGACCGTGACGTTGCCGGCCGCGTCGGTGGCGCGCACGATGAGCGGCCGGTCGCCCATCCTGTCGATGCCCGGCGCGGTGTACGGCGAGGTGCACGGCTTGAACGTGGCGCCGGCGTCGGCCGAGCACTCGAACGTGGCGGCCTCGTTCGACGTCCACGTCCACGTCATCGGGGTTCCGACCGGGCTCTGCGGCTGCGCAGCCGGCGACGTCAGCGTGGGCGCCCTCGTGTCGATGACCCC
>CADCVT010000253.1 GCA_902806215.1 uncultured Solirubrobacteraceae bacterium
GCCCGAGGCCTGCGCTCGATCATCGAGGAGATCCTGCTCGAGGTGCAGTTCGAGCTGCCCTCGCGCCGCGACGTCAAGAAGGTCGTCGTGACCAAGGAGACCGTCGAGAAGGGGCTCGCGCCCACGCTGGTCACGGAGGCCGCTCCGGAGACCGGCGAGCAGGACGCCCTGCGCGAAGAGTCCGCCTAGCTCTTGCCTGCCGTCACTCGTGCCATTCCCTGGGCCCGCGTGTTCGCGGTCGCCAAGATCGTCGTGGCCCGCGTCGGCGACGACATCGCTGAGAAGGACCGCAAGTACCTCGTCACGGTCCTCAAGACGTCGAAGGGCGACCCGCGCAAGCTGACGGCATCCGAGCGCCGCGAGCTCCTGAAGATCCTGCGCCAGGTCGACTACAAGAAGCTCGGCCGCGAAGTGGCTGCCGCCGCCGCGGCTGCGAAGCTCCTCAAGCGTTAGAGATCGGTCACCCGCCGGCGATCGGCCGGCAAGCTCGCCAACTCCGGCGTCCCGACGCGTTGACGAACACAGTGGAGGGCTTCGAGTCCATACTGGGCGCTGCGCGCGCCGGGGCCGACTGGGCGTGGGATCGCATCTACCGCGAGCTCGCGCCGTCCGTGCGCGGCTACGTGCGAGCCCACGGCGCGGCGGAGCCCGACGACCTCGTGGGGGAGGTGTTCCTCGCGCTCGTGCGCGAGCTGCCCCGCTTCCAGGGCGACGAGCGCGACTTCCGGGCCTTCGCGTTCACGATCGCCCACCGCCGTCTCGTCGACGAGCTGCGCCGGCGCGGCCGGCGCCCGGTCACGCCGACGGAGCCCGAGATCCTCGCCGAGACCGCCGGGTCGGGCGGAGACGTCGCCGACGAGGCGATGGCCGGGATCGACGAGGCGCGCGTGCGCACGCTCATCGAGGACCTCCCGCCCGATCAGCGCGAGGTGCTCCTGCTGCGGATCCTCGGCGACCTGACCATCGAGGAGATCGCCCGTACGCTGGGGAAGCGCGCCGGCGCGGTGAAGGCCCTCCAGCGACGTGCCCTCAAACGTGTCCAGGGGGCGTACCCCTTTGAGGACGCCCGGCGATAGCCCCTCCATGACGAACAAGCTCATCGCTACGACCGCACTGGCCGCACTCGCCTTCCCGGGTGCCGCCCTGGCTGACAAGCCCGCTGATAAGCCCGCGAAGCCCACGAAGACGCAGAAGGCCAAGGGCGTCGGCTTCTCGCTCGGCGGCGTCGATCTGACGGGTCTCACGGTCACCGACGGCAAGCTCGCCGGTGCCCTGACCCTGGACCCGACGTCCGTCAACAAGCACGCTCGCACGTTCCTCGAGCTGTCGAAGGCCGACGTCAAGGGCGAGAAGACGGTTCCCGTCGGCACCGCCGGCGACGCCGTGGTCGTGAAGTTCAACGGTCTGACCGCGACCGACTCGATCCTGCCGACCGACCGCGTCAAGGTCACCGGCAAGCTCGTCGGCGGCAAGACCCTCGACATCCGCAAGATCACCATCACGCGTGGCGAGACGGAGACCGAGGCCCCGAAGACCGAGGCCGAGAAGACCGAGGCCGCGAAGGTCGCGAAGCAGAAGCGCGAGAACGCCGCCCGCAAGTGCAAGGGCGAGTCGAAGAAGAAGAAGGCCGGCGAGAAGAAGTCCGCGTTCGCCAAGTGCGTGAGCGCCGCCGCCAAGGCCCAGAACGACGACAAGCCGCAGTCCTAGCCCCCTAGTCCCACTCAACCCGCCGCCGCCCCGTGCCTGACTTCCCCGAAGACTTCGCCGACGCAGTCCGCCGCTCATACGAGCATCCGGTGGACGACGCGACGGCGGAGCGGCATGTGGCGGCGATGGTGCGTGTGGCACAGGAGGCAGCGGACCCCCCCTTCGCTCCCACCCCTGTGCCCGCGCGCCGGCGGCGTCGGGCCTTGCGCCCGGCGTTCGCGGCCGGCCTCGCGGCACTTGTGTTGCCCGCGGGGCTGGCCGTCGCCGGCGTCCAGCTCCCGGACGCGGTCAACGCGCCGTACGACGTCGTCGGCGTCGAGCTTCCCAACCAGGCGTCCGACACCGCCGAGGAGCGCGTCCCCGACCCGATCCCCGCTCGCACGACGCCGGACACCACTTCGACTCCCGGCACGAGCGCGCCGGGCGTCCCCGACGGCGGCGTGCGCGAAGGCCACGGTGCCGACGACAACGGCACTCGCCGATCGGAAGAGCGCAACAAGGGCCGCCGTGGCGACGAGCGCCGTCGCGAGAACCGCCCGAAGAGCGAGCAGCAGTCGCCGCCGAAGTCTCCGAAGCAGAAGTCGAAGGCCGAGAACAACGGCTCGGCGAAGGAGCCCGCGCCCAAGCGCGGCGGCACGCCCGCCAAGCCGCAGCAGCCCAAGAGCCCGCCGCGGGCGAAGAAGCCGTCCTCGCCGTCGCAGCAGACGCGGTCGCGGCCGAAGTCGCGCCCCGCGGAGCCCCAGCCGCGGCAGAAGCAGCAGCAGCCCAAGCGCGAGAAGCCGCAGGCTGCCCAGCCGGCGCCGCAGTCCGAGCCCGTGGTGCCCGTCGAGCCCGACGTCGCGCCCGAGCCCGTGCCGCAGCCCGAGGGCTGATCCGGCGCGCCCGCCGCGCCGACGCTCGACCTAGACTCCACGGCCACATGAGCGGCCTCGAGACACGGACCCGGTACGAACCCGCGGAGGTGGAGCCGCGGATCGCCGACCGCTGGCTCCAGTCGGGCATCAACCATCCCGAGCCCGAGGGCACCTCGGCGGACAACTTCTCGATCGCCGTCCCGCCGCCGAACGTCACCGGCGCGCTGCACATGGGCCACGCGCTCAACGGCTCGATCCAGGACGTGCTCATCCGCTTCAACCGGATGGACGGCCGGCGCGCGAAGTGGATCTTCGGCACCGACCACGCGGGCATCGCGACGCAGAAGCAGGTCGAGGGCAGGCTCGCCGAACGCGGCATCGCTCGTGAGGATCTCCCCCGCGAACGCTTCGTCGAGGAGGTCTGGGACTGGACGCGCGAGCACGGCGGGATCATCCAGGGCCAGTTCAAGCGCCTCGGCGCGTCGCTGGACTACGACGACGAGCGCTTCACGCTCGACGCCGACTACGCCCAGGCGGTCCTGAAGGTCTTCGTCGACCTCTACGACAAGGGCCTGATCTACCGCGACAACTACATGGTCAACTGGGATCCCGGCCTCGGCACCGCCGTCTCGGACCTCGAGGTCGAGGAGGTGGAGGTCACCGACAAGATCTACTCGATCCGTTACTCGGACGGAATCGTCGTCGCGACGGTCCGCCCGGAGACGATGCTCGGCGACACCGCGGTCGCGGTCCATCCCGACGACGAGCGCTACCGGCACCTCATCGGCACGACGGTGATGCTGCCGCTCGTCGGCCGCGAGCTGCCGGTCATCGCCGACGAGTACGTCAAGACCGACTTCGGCACCGGCGCGCTGAAGATCACGCCCGGGCACGACCCCAACGACTTCGAGATCGGCCGCAAGCACGACCTCCCCGCGATCTCGGTCATCGGCGAGGACGGCCGGATGACCGATGAGGCGGGGCAGTTCGCCGGCCTGACCGCGCTCGAGGCGCGCGAGGCCGTCGTGGCCGCGGTCGGCGACGCGGTCGTCGAGACCGAGCCCTACACGCACAACGTCCCGTACTCGCAGCGCTCGCGCGAGCGGATCGAGCCACTGATCTCGCTGCAGTGGTTCATGAAGATGGACGAGCTCGCCAAGCCGGCGATCGAGGCCGTCCGTGACGGGCGCATCCGGATCCACCCCGAGTCGCAGTCGCGGCGCTACATCGACTGGCTGGAGAACATCCGCCCGTGGTGCATCTCGCGGCAGCTGTGGTGGGGTCACCAGATCCCTGTCTGGTATCGCGGCGAGGACGAGGTGCACTGCGGCCTCGAGCCGCCCGAGGGCGACGGTTGGACCCGCGATCCCGACGTGCTCGACACGTGGTTCTCGAGCGGGCTGTGGCCGTTCGCGACGATCGGCTGGCCGAACGAGTCTCCGGAGCTCGGCGCCTTCTACCCGACCGACGTGCTCTCGACGGCGCGCGACATCCTGTTCCTGTGGGTCGCGCGGATGGTCATGCTCGACCTCGAGCTGACCGGCGACGTGCCGTTCACCGACGTGAACATCCACTCGGTCATCCAGGCGCCCGACGGCCGCCGGATGTCGAAGTCGCTGGGCACGGGCATCGACCCGGTCGCGCTCATCGACGGCGGCGAGCGCCCGCCGGTGTTCACGCAGGGCGGCGAGTTCCCCGCCTACGGCGCCGACGCGGTGCGCTTCGGCCTGCTGGCGATGTCCTCGACGCAGGACGTGCGCTTCAGCGAGGAGAAGGTCGCGCAGGGCTCCGCGCTGACGAACAAGCTCTTCAACGCGTCTCGCCTGATCCTCATGAACGCGCCCGACACCGTCGAGCCGGAGGTACGGCCGGGCGCGATCGAGGACCGCTGGATCCTGTCGCGCCTGGAGCGCGCGAAGGCCGACGCCCGCGCGCGGATCGGGGCGTTCGACTTCTCGAAGCTCGCGCTGGGGCTGTACGACTTCGTCTTCGGCGAGCTGTGCGACTGGTACCTCGAGATGGTCAAGCCTCGCCTGTACGACGGCGACGAGGACGCTCAGGCGACCGTGCTGCACGTGCTGCGCGAGACGCTCGCGCTCGTGCATCCGGTGCTGCCGTTCGTGTCGGAGGAGATCTGGTCGTTGCGGTGGTCGGGGCTGCTGGCCGAGCAGCGCCTTGCCGCTGTCGACGACGACAGCATCAGTGAGGACGTCGAGCGAGAGGTCGGCGGCGTCATCGACACCGTCCGCGTGCTCCGGACGTGGCGCGAGTCCGTCGGCGTCGCGCCCCGCATCGAGATCGGCGGCGTGCTGAGCGCCACGGCAAGTGGGGAGGCTGCCTCTCTCATCGCCCGTCTGACGCGCTTCACATGGGCAGACGGTGGCGAGGCCGCAGCGACGGTCCCAGTGCTCGACGGCGTCGTGCAGGTCCTCCCGACCGAGGGTCTCGACCTCGGCGCCGCCGACCGCAAGCGCGACGCCGAGCGCAAGCGCCTCGACGGGGAGATCGCCCGGATCGAGAAGAAGCTCTCCAACGAGGGCTTCGTGGCCAAGGCGCCCGAGGCCGTCGTCGCCTCCGAGCGCGCGAAGCTCGACCGCTACCGCGCGGAGCGCGACGCGCTGTGACCAACGACGCCGCCGAACGCTGGCTGCTCGATCGCGAGCTGTTCGGCATGCGGTTCGGGCTGGACCGCATGCGGCGGCTGCTGACCGCGCTCGGCTCGCCGCAGGAGCGGTTCCGCAAGATCCACGTCGTCGGGACGAACGGCAAGTCGTCGACGACCCGCTTCGCGGCCGCGCTGCTGGGCCCGCGCTCGGGCGCGTTCCTCTCGCCGCACCTCGAGTCGTTCCGCGAGCGCGTGCGCATCGGCGACGAGGACGTCTCGCCCGAGGACTTCTCCGCCGCCATCGCGCGGGTCGCGCGGGCGGCGGAGATGGTCGATCGGACGCTCGAGGGCGACGACCGCGTCACGCAGTTCGAGGCGCTCACCGCGGCCGCCTACTACGAGCTCGCCCGTCAGGGTGTCGAGGTCGCCGTGGTCGAGGCCGGGCTCGGCGGCCGGTGGGACGCGACGAACGTCATCGACGCCGAGGTCGTCGTGCTGACCAACGTGGGGCTCGAGCACACCCGCTGGCTCGGGCCGACCGTGCGCGACATCGCCAAGGAGAAGCTCGCGGTCGTCGGCCCGTCGGCGACGCTCGTCGTCCCGTCGGACCTGCATCCCGACGCGCGCGAGGAGGCCGAGCGCGTCGCGGCCGGCCGGATCGTCGTCGCGCCAGACGACGCCGGTTTCCAACTGGGCGCCGGCGGCGGCTTCCAGCAGGGGAACTTCGCGCTGGCTCGCGCCGCGGCCGAGGCGCTGCGCGGGGAACGGCTCAGAGAGGAAGAAGCGCTCGCGGCCGCAGCGCTCGTGCGGGTTCCCGGTCGCTTCCAGGTGGTGGGGGAGCGACCGCTCACGATTCTCGACGGCGCGCACAACCCCAGCGGGATGCAGGCGCTTGCGAGGAGCGCCGCGGCACTCCGCACCCACTCCCTCACTGACGTCGTCGTCGTGCTCTCGGTCCTCGACGACAAGGACGTGAGCGAGATGCTCCGGGCGATCCTCCCGCATGCCACCGAGGTCGTGGCCACGAGCAACGCCAACCCAAGGGCTCTGTCACCGGCGACGATCGCCTCGCTGACCGAGCAGCTCGGCGGCCCACCCACGACGATCGAGCCCGACCCGCACAAGGCCCTCGACCGTGCCCGCACGATCGCCGGACCGGACGGCGCGGTCCTCGCGACCGGCTCGATCTACCTCGTCGCCGACCTGCTCCGGCCGGTGGGACAGAGCGGACGGAGGTCGCGGCTGTGAGCCCCGACGACGGCCCCTCCGTCCCTGCGATGATCCTCGCGGTCGCGCTCATCGTCGCGCTGACGATCCTGGTCTTCTTCGCCGCCGGCTACCTGTTCGGGCGTCTGTTCCTCTGACGCCGTCGGGGGGATGGTCTAGGGTTCCCGCACTTATGCCGATCGCCGTCTTCGGGATCGAGAGCGATGGCCTCAACCTGGCCGTCAACCTCCTGATCCTCTTCCTGGTCGTGATCTACCTGGCCCTCGTGTACTGGACGTACGCGGACGCGCGCAGGCGGATCGCCGACCCGATGCTCATCGGATGCGCTGCCGCCGCCGCGTTCCTGTTCCCGTTCGTCGGGTCGATCGTCTACATGATCGTCCGCCCGCCGGAGTACCTCGACGACGTGCGCGAGCGCGAGCTCGAGATGCAGGCGGCCGAGGCCCGGATGAACGCGGCCGACTTCCACCTCTGCCCGCACTGCGACTACGAGGTGCGGTCCGAGTTCCTGCGCTGTCCCAACTGCATGCGCAAGCTCAAGGACCCGTGCACCAACTGCGCCAAGCCGCTCGACCCCGACTGGAAGCTCTGCCCGTACTGCGAGGCCGAGATCCCCGGCGTCACCCCGGCACCACGCAGCCGCCGCAGACGCAGGTCGGAGGAGACGGCTCCGTTCGAGCCGTTCGCCGACGCGCCTCCGCAGTAACCGGCTTGAGCATTCACCTGCCCCGCTAACATCCGCGCGGTGTCAGGGAAGACATCGGCGCTGGCAGGCCTGCTGGCTGCGCTCCTGGCGCTGGCCGGCCCTGCCATGGGCGCCGAAAGCACGACGTTCCAGGGGAACGCGGCGCATACCGGTGCGTTCAGCGATGAGGGCCTGACGACGCCGCTCGTCCGCCGCTGGGAGACGTCGTTCGTCGCGATGGGTCGCGGTCCGCTGATCGGCGAGCCCGGCTACGCGGTGATCGGGCAGGGCCGGGCGTACCTGGTGACGGGCGCCTCGGACGAGACGGTCAGCTCGACCCTGCGCGCCGTCAGCCTCGACGATGGCCGCGAGCTGTGGGCGCGGCCCGTCCCCGACCAGACCCGGCCCGGGTACGCCGCCGGCGTGCTCTACCTCGGCGACGGCGAGGGCGACGTGACCGCGTACGACGCGAGCGACGGGTCCCGGTTGTGGTCGACGTCGATCGATCGCAGCGGGACGTCGGGCCGCAGCACCGAGGTGAAGGGGGCGCCGGTCATCGACGGCGGCACGGTGTTCGTGACCGGCGACGAGGGGAGCTGGGACCCGGCCGTGGTTGCGCTCGACGCGACGACCGGGGTCGTCCTGTGGCGCCAGCGCGTGCAGGCCGACTGGGACATCTCGACGCCCGCGGTCGACGCCGATCGCGTCTACGTCGTCGCCGAGGATCGCGTCTCGGCGCTGGACCGCCGGACCGGCACCCAGGTGTGGACGTGGACGATCCCGTACGCGCCCAACCACTTCTCCGCGGATGGGGGCAGGCCGCCGCTCGTGCATGGCGGCCGGCTCTACGCGCGCTTCGGGTCGACCGACGGTTTCGGCAGCAACAGCCTCGGCCGCATCTTCGACGTCGCGACGGGCGAGCTGCTCGGCACCTTCCCGTACCGCGGCGGCACCGATCCCGCGCCCGCCGCGGCGGGGAGGACCTTCGTCCACCTCGACAGGGGGACGCTCCGTGCTCGGGACACCGGCACCGGCGCCGACCGTTGGACCTTCACGGGCGACGGCACGCTTCAGTCGGCACCGGTCATCGTCGACGGCGTCGTCTACGCCGGCGCCGAGAGCGGGCTGCTCTACGCCGTCGACCTGGCCTCGGGTGCCCTCGTCGAGACCGTGGACACCGGCGGCGCGCTGCCCGACGACACGTGGTCGCTGCCCGTCGGCCTGGCCGTCGGCGAGGGCACGCTCGTCGTGAGGTCCGGCGGGCGGATCGTCGCGTACGGCGCTGCGGGCGACCCGCCGCTCGCGCCGCCGCGGACCCAGCTCTCCTCGGCCCCCGCTCGGGCCACGACGAGCACGACGGCGCGCCTGACGTTCGCCTCGCCCACCGAGGGCGCGACGTTCGCCTGCCGCCTCGACGGCGGCCCACCCGCCCCGTGCACCTCGCCGGTCGAGTACGACGGGCTCGCCGAAGGCGCTCATCGGTTCGAGGTGACCGCCACGTCTCTGACCGGTCCCGACCTGTCGCCGGCCGTGGCGACCTGGAGGGTCATGCCGCCGCCGCTGCCGACCCCGGTGGACGAGGCTCCGAACGTCGGCATCGACCCCGCGCGCACCGAGCACGCGGTCGTGCCCGGTTTCGGGACGCCGCTCAAGCTGCGCTGGAACCGCCGCGACCTCGCTACGTTCGGCGACGTCGTCACGAAGGACGGCGTCGCGTTCGCCGTGACCAACGCGCCATACGGACAGGGACGCATCGTCGCGGTCGAGCTCGACACGGGCCGGACGCTGTGGCGCCACGACATGACCGAGGACACCGTCCTCGGGTTCGACGGCGGCCGCCTGTTCGCCGCCGCTCGCAACGGCGAGACCACGGCGCTCGATCCCGCCACCGGCGCCGTCCTGTGGTCGCGCGACATCGGGTTCCTCCACATGTTCGAGGACCTCGTCGCCGCGGCCGGCGTCGTCTACGTCTACGGGACGAACCTGGGGCTGATGGCGCTCGACCCGCTCGATGGCTCGACGCTCTGGTACGACGGCACGGGCGGACCGGTCGCGCTCGACAGCCGCTTCGTCTATGAGAGTAACCGCCGGCGCGACCCGCGAACCGGCGAGATCCTCGAGGGCGGCGGCGTCGGCACCGACGGGTACCACTACGAGGACGGCCCGGCTCTGCACGACGGGCGGCTTTGGGACGGCGACAAGGTGACGGCTCTCGGGGTCAAGGAGGGCGCGTTCGACGGCCGGCCCGCGTTCGACCGCGGCCGGGCGTACGCCTTCGGCGGCAACGAGGTCTACGCCCACGATCTGGCCGGCAACCGGCAGGCGTGGTCGACCAGGGTGTCGTTCGACGGCGAGGCATCGCGGGGTGTCCTGGCAGTCGGCGAGCTCGTCATGACGGGCACGAGCGACGGCGACCTCGTCGCGCTCGAGTCCGAGACCGGATCCGTGGTCTGGCGGCGCCCGACCGGGCGCGGCGAGATCGCGCGGCACTTCTCCGTCGGCTCGGGGATGGTGCTCGCCAGCGGTGGCAACGGCCTGATCGCCATCGACCGCGGTGGTGTCGAGGCCACCGGAGGCCCGGCCACGCGGACCCGTGAGACCGCGGCCACCCTGACGTTCGCGGACGCCCGGGGCCGGGCGCTCGAGTGCCGGCTCGACGAGGGTCTCTGGACGGCGTGCGCGGCGACAGCGACGTACGAGACGCTGGCCGACGGGGCGCATCGCTTCGAGGTCCGTGCGACCGAGCACCCCGACGACCGCGCGCTGTGGCACTGGCTGGTCGACACGCGGCCGCCGGAGACGTCGATCACCCGCGGGCCGTCCCCGGTGACCGGAAGCCCCGACGCGCGGTTCGCCTACGCCGCCGACGAGGAGGGCGTCCGGATGCAGTGCCGGCTCGACGGGGCGCCGTGGGGCGAGTGCGGCGGCGGCCACGGGTACTGGAGCCTCAAGGACGGTGAGCATGTCTTCGAGGCCCGCAGCACCGACATCGTCGGCAACGTCGAGCCGGAGCCGGCCCGGTGGACCTGGATCGTCGATCGACGCGTGCCCGAGACCGTCCTGGACGACGTCCCGCCCGCCGTGAGCGAGGCGCGAACCGCCACCTTCGCCTTCTCGAGCTCGCATGCGACCGCGTCGTTCGAGTGCCGGCTGGGGTCTGCCGACTGGGCTCCCTGCACGTCGCCCCACGGCGTCGAAGGCCTGGCCGACGGCGAGCATCGCTTCGAGGTCCGCGGTGTGAGCCAGGCGGGCATCACGGATCCCTCACCGGCCGCCCACGTGTGGCGGGTGCAGGCGCCGGTCGAGAAGCCGCCGGTGGACGAGGAGAAGCCGCCGGTGGACGAGGAGAAGCCGCCGGTGGACGAGGAGAAGCCGCCGGTGGA
>CADCVT010000254.1 GCA_902806215.1 uncultured Solirubrobacteraceae bacterium
CTGCGCGACGTCGCCGCGTGCGACGAACACCTCGTGCCTCTCGATGACCTGGCCGTCCTGCTCGCAGGTGAGCGTGTACGTCTCTCGCCCGCCCTTCTTCTGAACGAACGGACGCGTCGACGGGTTGACGAACCACTCGAACGTCCCGTTCGCCGGGACGGTCATCGTCATGTCGACCTTCTCGGGCACCTGCTGGACCGGGCCCTTCGGACCGGCGCAGTAGAAGAGGTTCGTCCCCTCCTTGCCCGTGGCGATGCCCGTCGCGAGCTCGACCGGATCGATCGGCAGCGGATCGACGAGCGAGCAGACCTCGCTCGTCTCGGTGTTGAACGACTTCGTGATGCGCAGCGTCCGGCCCGGGATCGAGCGCCCGGCGACCCGCGACGTCTGCGTCGTGTCGCGCGTCCACTCGGCCGCGGCGAGGAAGCCCTCGCGCAGGCCCTTGCCCTTGAGCTTGCCGGCGCCCTCGTACTGGTCGACGACGTGGACCTTGTAGTTGCCGTGGAACGAGCCGTTCGGCGGCCCGAGCTCGACGGTGTACGCGTACTGACCGAGCGCGCCGTACTCCCAGTCCTTCGACGTGCCGGTCGTGTCGTAGAGCTGCCAGCCGTACTCGTTCTTGTAGCCGGCCGCGTCGGCGATGACCTTGCCGAGCGCCTTCAGGCCCTCCTCGTCCGGCGCGAAGCCGTCCTCCTCGAGCCCCGGCGGGCGGAGCACCTTCGCCGCGACGTTGTGCATCGAGAGGTTGACCGAGATGTTCATCGTCGAGGAGAGGTGCTGGATCGCGCGGGTCTCCGGCTCGGAGAACGGCGCGGGGCCGCGG
The DNA here is from genome assembly GCA_902806215.1 of uncultured Solirubrobacteraceae bacterium. GTDB lineage: Bacteria > Actinomycetota > Thermoleophilia > Solirubrobacterales > Solirubrobacteraceae > CADCVT01. The sequence goes on from CADCVT010000254.1 coordinate 824, forward strand.
TAGCCCTGGTCGTTCGGGTTCGACGACGCGCCGGGCCCGCCCCAGTCCTGGGCGTAGTTGCGGTTGTTGTCGACGCCGATCGCCAGCTCGCACGGGTACGAGCCGCCGGCCGGGACGATCGGGTTGCAGTTCTTGCGCTTGTAGCTGAGCGACCCGCCGAAGATCACGACCGCGGTCGTGGTCGAGTAGGCGATGCCGACGTGGTTCTCGTCCGGGTCCGGGTCCTCGATCGTCTCGCGCGAGACGAGGAAGCCGTCCGGGTTCGTGTGCGGCTGCACGACGATGCGCGTGTCGCGCATGATCTTCGTGATCCGCGGGTCCTTGCCGTAGCCCTTCACGAGCTCGTGCGCGAACTCCATGATCGACTCGGCGGCCGGCCACTCACGGGCGTGGTGGATGCCGTTGAGCCACAGGACGGGGCGTCCGTCGTCGCCGTTCTGCGCGTTCTGCGTGATCTCGAGCGCCTGGATGTCGCGGCCCTGGAACGACTTCTCCTTGAGGTTGAACGGGCGCACGATGTCGGGGTGCTTCTCGGCGAGCTCCTTGAGCTCGCGCTGGTAGTCGGCGAGCACGCGGTAGTCGGTGCGGCCGCTCGGCAGCGCGGAGCGCCCGGCGCTGCGAGCCCAGGCCTTCTGCTGCGCGCGCTCCTGCGCGTCGGCGGCCTCCATGTCGGCGACGAGCGTGTCGTACTTCAGGCCGAGCTTCTTCAGCCGCTCGAGGTCGTGCGCGCCGTACAGGACGATGGCCGGGCCCTGCTCGTTGACGTCGTGCGTCACGTCGAAGCCGAGCTGCTCGAGCGAGTCGAGGTGGCGGCGGTTCGTGGTGAGGACGCGGACGAGCTTGATCTGCCCCTCGATCGGCTTGACGCCGTCCCAGTTCACGCGCGCGAGCTGCGAGGTGAGCGCCGCTGTGGTCGCGCCGCCGGTGCGCCGGCAGGCCTGGACGAGCACGGTGCCGCCCTTGCGCAGGTTGACCTGAGCGACCTCGTTGCCGCCGAACGCGGCGGACGACGCGGCGAGCTTGCCGGCGCTGTCGAAGATCGCGAGGTCCCAGTCGCCGCGGCTCTTCAGACGCCACGTGACCTGGCCGTCGCTCGCGGCCGTGTAGCGCGACGTCGCGACGCCGGAGCGGCCCGCGAGCGTTCGCGCCGTGCAGTCGCGCGCGACCGCTCGACGAGCGGTGAGCGTCGACGACGCGAGCGGGTCGAGACCGTCGACCTGCACGTCGAGGGCGTTGCCGTGGACGTGCTCCTCGGTCGCCGCGAAGGCGGCCGACGGGAGCGTGACGAGGAGCGCGAGCAATGCGAGCGAGAAGCGGCGGAGCAGTGAGGCCATGCACCGTCCAACGCAGCGCGCGCGCAGAACCTGCGCTGTCCTCATATTGTCCGCGGTTCGCTCGCCGCGTTCCGGGGAAGGCTGCGCGGTTGGAGAGGACCCTCTTACCTGAAGGACGGGAGCGCAAGTCGATGGCAGACCCCACCGCACGTGAGCTGAAGCTCATCCAGTATCTGAACGAGGCGTACGGCAAGGAGAAGCAGCTCGAGACGACGCTGCAGGCTCAGATCAAGCTGGCCAAGCCGGAGAAGACGCTCGAGAAGCGTCTGAAGGATCACTACAAGGAGACCAAGGCGCAGTCGAAGAACATCGAGCGGCGCATCAAGGCGCTCGGTGGCAAGGCCGACGCCGGTCCCGACCTCCCCGGCCCGGACGCCGTGTCCGGCGCCGTCGGCGGTGTGACCAACGTCGCCAACAAGGCGCTCGCCGCGGCCAAGGGCCCGGTCCAGGCGCTGCGCGGCACCGGCCCGGAGGACAACCTCCTTCGCAACGTCCGTGACGCGTACTGGAACGAGGCGGAGGAGATCGCGCACTACAACGTGATCGAGTCCGCGGCGAACGCGCTCGACGACAAGGAGACCGCGCAGCTGGCGAAGGACCACCGTCGCCAGGAGGAGCGGATGCAGAAGTTCCTCGAAGGCCAGATCGACAAGCTCGTCAAGTCGGTCGTCCGCGCGGAGATCCCCGCCAAGGAGCGCAAGGCTCCGGGCTCGACGACCCGCTCGTCGTCCTCGCGCAGCTCGTCGCGCTCGCGCGCGTCGAGCGGCACGTCGACGTCGCGCTCGACGTCGTCGGGCTCCACGGCGAAGAAGGCCGCGTCGACTACGAAGAAGGCCGCTTCGAGCACGAGGAAGGCCGCTTCGACCACGCGGAAGGCCGCGTCGGCGGGCACGAAGAAGGCCGCCACGACGGCCCGCAGGTCGAGCGCCGCGTCGCGCTCGTCGCGCGCGAAGTCCTCGGGCGGCTCCTCGAACGGCGCCAGCACGTCGTCGAGCAGCAGCAGCGCGAGCAAGTCCTAGTCGCTTCAGCGACAGGCAGCAGATGCAGTGGCGGGGCCCGGGTGACCGGGCCCCGTCGCGTCTGTGCGGCCTGATATCTCTTCTGCCATCGCGGCAGTCGAGATCGCCTCACTGACGAAGCGCTTCGGGACGGCCACCGCCGTCGACGCGCTGTCGTTCACCGCCGAGTCCGGCCGCGTGACCGGCTTCCTCGGTCCCAACGGCGCCGGCAAGTCGACGACGCTGCGCGCGCTGCTCGGGCTCGTCCGCCCCACGTCGGGGACCGCGACGTTCGACGGCCGGACGTACGAGCAGCTCGAGGAGCCGGCGAGCCGCGTCGGCGTCGTGCTGGAGGACACCGCCTTCCACCCCGGGCGCACGGGCCGCGACCACCTGCGCGTGCTCGCCGCGGCGGGCGGCCACCCGGACGCGCGGGTCGACGAGATGCTCGTGCTCGTCGGACTCGCCGACGACGGCGGGCGCCGCGTGAAGGGCTACTCGCTCGGCATGCGCCAGCGCCTCGCGATCGCCGCCGCGCTGCTCGGCGACCCGTCGGTGCTCATCCTCGACGAGCCGGCCAACGGCCTCGACCCTCCGGGGATCCGCTGGCTGCGCGACCTCGTCCGCGGCCAGGCCAAGGAGGGCCGCGCGGTGCTCGTCTCCAGCCATCTGCTCGCGGAGGTCGCGCAGGTCGTCGACGACGTCGTCGTCATCGCCGGCGGGCGTCTGCGTGCCCGCGGCACGCTCGCCGAGGTGCTCGGGCACGAGGGCGGAGGCGCCGCCGTCCGCTCGCCCGACAGCGACCGGCTCGCGTCGTTGCTCACCGCGCAGGGCGCGAAGATCAGCCGGACCGGCCCCGACGAGCTGCTCGTGGGCGGCATGCCCGCGGCGCGGGTCGGCGAGGTCGCGGCCGCCGAGCGCCTCGTGCTGCACGCGCTCGGGGATCGCTCGCGCTCGCTCGAGGACGCGTTCCTCGAGCTGACCGGCGAGCCCGCGGCGCCGCCGCCGGGAGGTCCATCCGCATGAGCCGGCTGCTCGCCGCCGAGCTGCTCAAGCTGCGCACGACGCGGACGTTCCTCGTGTTCGTCCTCGTCGCGTTGGGCCTGTCACTGCTCGTCTGCATCCTCATCGCGACGCTCCCCGACTCGCCGACGGCGCAGGACGCCACCGACGCGGCCGTCACCGACGTCAGCTCGCCGTTCATCCTGCTGCTCGGCGTCATCGCGACGACGGGCGAGTGGCGCCATCGCACGATCGCGGGCACCGTCCTGGCTGCGCCGGACCGCGTGCGACTCGTGCTCGCCAAGGCGTTCGCCTACGCGATGGCCGGCATCACGTTGTCGCTCATCGTCAGCGCGTGCACGTACGTCGTCGCCACGGTCATCCTGTCTGCGCGCGGCGCGCCGGCGCCGGACCTGGGCGAGGTCCTCGACCTGCTGTGGCGCAGCCTGATCCTCGCCGCGTACTTCGGCGCGCTCGGCGCGGGCATCGGCGCGATCGTTCGCAACCAGGCGGCGGCGATCGTGATCGTCCTCGTCCTGAGCTTCGTCGTCGAGCCGACGCTCATCGCCCTCGCTGAGGACGTCGGCAAGTTCGCGCCGATGTTCGGCGCGCCGTCCGGGGTGCTGTCCGGGATCGGTGGCGAGACCGACGACGCCCTGTCGCTCGGGGTCTCCCTGCTGGTGATGGCCGGATGGGTCGCGGCCGCGTGCGGTGCGGCGATCGCGTTGCTCAAGACACGCGATCTGACCTAGCGCTCGGCGGGCGGCGCGACGCCGTCGGTACGCGTGAGCGCGTCGCACTCGCGGTCACGCGCGCCGGCGGTGAAGCCGACCGACACGGCGGCGTCCTGGATCGTGCAGGCGACGTGCTCGCCGATCGTCGGCGAGACCATGAGCGTCCAGTGGTCCGTGCACGCGTCGTCGTACGGGATCGCGAAGGCCGAGAAGACCTCCTCCTCGGGGCAGCCGAAGAGGTAGCCCGCGCCCTCGGTGAGGACCTGCGGGTAGTGGTCGGCCGGGCGGCTCATGTAGCCGAGGAAGTCGTTCGTGGCGCCGAGGTGGACGTGCATCCGCGCGCCCTTGACGCCGCCGTCCTCGCGCAGGTACTCCTGGATCTCGGGGAACGACTCGCCGGGCGCCATGCCGATGAACACGTCGCCGATACGGGCCGCGCCCGCGTACGTGCCGAGCACCGTGCCGGTGAGCCAGGGCGGGGTCGTCGCGCGGTCGAGGCTGAGGTCGTAGCCGCCGGCGTTGACGGTGCCCTCGGGCGCGTGGTTGAGCGCGAGGATCGGCTGCCCGAGCTGCTCGCGGATGAACACCGAGCGCACGCGCACGCCGCCGGCACCGTCGACCGGCCGGCCGTTCGCGGTGGCCTCGTCGACGAGCCGGCGCAGCCGCGCCTGCGCATCGGCCTTGGCGGCGTCGAGGCCGCGGCTCTCGTCGGCCCCGAAGTCCTCGCGGCCGAGCGTGCCGACGCCGGCGACGCCGGTCCCGCCGAAGCGCTCCTCGGCGATCTCCGACGCCCACTCGGGCCAGTCGCCCGAGGCGAGCGTGTTCTTCGAGCCGAGCACGGTCGCGTGCGGCGAGTAGTTCGCCCAGGTCACGATCCGCGTGCCGGTCTTCGCGTCGTCGGCCCACAGCAGGCGGAACTCGTCGTCGGTCGAGAGGTTCGGCTCGCTGTCGTACGAGGACGTGATCCCCCGGCCGTCGGCGGTACCGGCGCTGAGCTTCGCGGGACGGCGGGCGCGCCACGCGTCGACGGCGGCCTGCGCCGCGCGCTCCTGCATGAGCGCGATGTACTGCGGCGGGACGCCGCCCCAGATGCCGATCGTGTCCGGCGACGAGTGCGAGTGGTCGGCCTGGACGATCACGTTGCCGGCGGGGACGCCGGTGCGCTCGGCGATCGTCTGGCGCAGCGCGTGGACGCCGAGGCCGGGCGTCTTGTACGCGGCGAAGAAGCCGATGTTCGTGGTGTGCACGAGGACGAGCGCGTCCTTCGTGCTCCCCGAGCTGATCGCCAGCGCGCGGGCGTGCATGTCGTCGCGGATGCCGGTCATCGTGCGCCCACCGCCGTCCGGGCACGCGCCGTAGCCGGCGAGGCACAGCCGCATCCCCTCGGGCGGGTTCGTGCTCGCCTTGGCGGCACCGACGGAGAAGACCGTCTTCGGCTTCTTCTTCTTGGGCGCGGCGTCGGCGGGAGCGGCGAGCGCGAGCAGCGCGATGAGGACGAGCGCGAGGCGGGACACGCCTACGTGAACGCGGCCGTTCGAAGAACCTTGCGCTCGCGCGCGCAAGATCGAGCGCTCCGCAGCGTTGGAGCAGGTGAGGCAACCCCCGGGAGACGTTCGTGCACATGCCGTACAAGACCTGGCTGCTCGCAGCAGCCGCCACCTTCGGCGTCGCCGCCACCGCGGTCGCGCACCCGATCGAGCTGCACGACAGCGCGTCGGTGACCGAGAACGCGCACATGCTCCACATGGGCTCCGGCTCGGCCTTCACCGCCCTCGGCGTGGCGGGCACCGCGACGAGCCCGCTCGGTCGCGGCATGAACGCGTCCGCCCCCGCCGGCCCGTGCACCGAGGCCGCCAAGTCCGGGATGCCCGAAGGCCAGGGCCACAACCACGCCGACGTCACGCAACACCGCGGCCTGCGCTGCCGCATCGAGCAGTCCGCGTTCCTCCCGCTCAAGGAGGAGCTCGCCGACCGTCCCGACGTCGTGCTCGGCGAGATGGACGTCAAGTCCGACATCGCGGCCGTGTCGGTCATCTTCCCCGAGGGCGGCATCCTGTTCTTCGACGTCAAGGACCCGGCGAACCCGAAGTTCCTGAGCTGGTACCGCTCGACGCAATGCGAGGGCCTCGCGCTCGCGAACAACTGCGGCGCGTTCGTCGACCTCAGCGGCGACGGGAAGACCGCCTTCATCGCGCAGCAGTCGATCTCGTTCGTTCCCGGCGCCGACCCCGACACCGTCGATCCGGGAACCGATCCCGCGACGCAGCCCGGCATCGAGGTCGTCGACGCGAGCGACCCGAAGAACCCGCAGCGCGCGCAGCTCCTCCCGGTCCGGTCGGTCGGCGGCGTCCACACGGCGCGCTGGCACCAGATCCCGGAGGGCCCCGGCGAGCGCGAGCCCGGCCAGTACGTGTTCGGCATCGCCAACCGGGCGAGCACCCAGGCGATCGGCGGCATCGACATCTCGAAGTTCACTCCGGACGGCCCGGTTAAGCTGCAGCCGCTGAGCCGCATCGAGATCGGCGAGACGCACGACACGTTCATCCAGAACGACCCGAACGGGCGCACCTACCTCTACATCGCTGGCGGCTACGACAAGGGCCTCGAGGTCTACGACGTGACGTCCCCGTCGAAGCCCAAGCTCGTCGCGCGCTGGGACCTCACCCCGGAGTGCAACGACGACTGGTACTCGCACACCGTCGACGTCGTGCACCGCAACGGCAAGCGGATCGTGACCATGCCGGCGGAGCTCTTCCTCGGCAGCGCGCAGACCGCGGCCGAGAAGCAGGCGGGCTGCGGCAACGTGGCGGGCAACGGCGACCAGCCCGGACCGCTGTGGATCATCGACGCGACGGACTTCTCGAAGATGGCCCAGTCCGGCGCGGACGACCCTACGATCAAGGCGAAGTCGAACGACACGCTCATCGCGACGTGGACGAACCCCGCCGGCCGCGCCGCCGGCGACCTGACGTTCTCGCCGCACAACCAGCAGATCGTCGGCGACAAGATCTACCTGTCGGACTACCACGGCGGCGTGTTCGTCCTCGACGCCAGCGGCGCGTTCC
>CADCVT010000255.1 GCA_902806215.1 uncultured Solirubrobacteraceae bacterium
AGGCCAAGCCGATCCTCATCACGCAGGCCCCGTCGGACTACGTGAAGGTCACGAGCGGCCTCGGCGAGTCGTCCCCGCAGAACATCATGGTCCTGCCCGTCCTATTCGAGGAGCAGGTCATGGCCGTGATCGAGCTCGCCACGCTGCACGACTTCTCGGACACCGACCAGGCGTTCCTCGAGCAGCTGTCCGAGACGCTCGGCGTCGTGCTCAACGCGATCATCGCCAACCAGCGCACCGAGCAGCTGCTCGAGCAGTCGCAGGAGCTCACGCGTGAGCTGCAGGAGCGCTCCGAGGAGCTGCAGTCCCAGCAGGAGGAGCTGCGGCGCTCGAACGCGGAGCTCGAGGAGCAGGCGCAGTCGCTCAAGGCGTCGGAGGAGCTGCTCCAGACCCAGCAGGAGGAGCTGCGCCAGACCAACGAGGAGCTCCAGGAGAAGGCGGCGCTGCTCAGCCAGCAGAACCGCGACATCGAGCGCCAGAACCGCGAGATCGAGCTGGCCCGCCAGTCGCTCGAGGAGCAGGCGCACGAGCTCGCGCTCACCTCGAAGTACAAGAGCGAGTTCCTGGCGAACATGTCGCACGAGCTGCGCACGCCGCTCAACTCGCTGCTGATCCTCTCCAAGCTGCTCGCCGACAACCCCGAGCAGAACCTCAACGACAAGCAGATCGAGTTCGCCCGGACGATCCACCAGGCCGGCTCGGACCTGCTCGCGCTCATCTCGGACATCCTCGACCTGTCCAAGGTCGAGGCCGGCAAGATGGAGGTCCACCCGGCCCCGCTGCCGATGACCGACCTGCGCGACTACGTCGACCGCGCGTTCCGCCCGGTCGCCGAGGAGAAGGGCCTGACGTTCGCGCTCGAGCTCAAGCCGGGGGCGCCGGTGCAGGTCGTCACCGACGAGCAGCGCCTGCAGCAGGTGCTGCGCAACCTGCTCTCCAACGCGTTCAAGTTCACCGACGAGGGCGAGGTCGCCCTGGAGATCGCGCCGGCCGACCCGCCGTACGCGGTGGCCATGACGGTCCGCGACACCGGCATCGGGGTCCCGCAGGACAAGCTGCGGCTGATCTTCGAGGCGTTCCAGCAGGCCGACGGCACGACGAGCCGCCGGTACGGCGGCACGGGCCTCGGGCTCTCGATCTCCCGAGAGATCGCGAACCTCCTCGGCGGCACGATCCAGGTCACGTCGACGCCCGGCGAGGGCAGCCGCTTCACGCTGCTGCTGCCGGCCACGCTCGACGTCCAGCCCGAGGAGGACGACGACGACGACGCCGGCCTCATGCCGAGCGCCGCGCCGATCGTGCTGCTGCCCGAGGGTGGCGCGGCACCGCCGCCGCCGCTCGCCGGCCAGCTCGAGCCCGACCTCGAGCCCGAGCCTCCCGCGCCTCCGGCCATCGACGACCGCAACGAGATCGTGGCGGGCGACCGCGTGCTGCTCGTGATCGCGCCGACCGAGCAGGCGGGCCTCGAGCTCGCCGAGCCGGCGCGCGGCACCGGCGGGTTCAGGGCGCTCATCGCTGCGGGCGGACCGGCCGCGATGGGCCTCTCGCACGAGTTCGCGCCCGACGCGATCCTGCTCGACCTCGAGACCGAGCAGGGCCTGCTCGAGCGCCTCAAGCAGGAGCCGCGCACGCGCCACCTGCCCGTGCTGGCGATCGGCCCGGAGGACAAGCGCCAGACCGCGCTGCGCTGCGGCGCCGCGCAGTTCGTCGCGACCGGCGGCGACACCAGGGAGGCGCTGGGCGAGATCATCGCGTTCCTCGACCGGCCCGTCCGGCACGTGCTCATCGTCGAGGACAACGAGGAGGAGCAGAAGGCGGTCTGCGAGCTCGTCAGCGGCGAGGGCATCGAGGTCACGACCGCCGGGACCCAGGACGAGGCGCAGGACGAGCTCGACGCGCGGCAGTTCGACTGCATCGTGCTCGACCTCAAGCTCGGCGGCAAGGGCTCGGTCGGGTTAGGCCTGCTCGAGAAGATCAAGGCCGACGAGCGCCATCAGATGACGCCGGTGATCATCCACACCGGCAAGGAGCTGACCCGCCGCGAGGAGACGCGACTGGCCCGCTTCGCCGAGTCGATCATCGTCAAGGACGCCGGCTCGCCGGAGCGGCTGCTGGCCGAGACGTCGCTGTTCCTGCACCGCCCCGAGTCGTCGCTGCGCGACGAGGACCGGCGGAAGCTCGAGAGCATGCACCAGGCCGACGCGGTCCTCCAGGCCCGCACCGTCCTGATCGTGGACGACGACGTCCGCAACGTGTTCGCGCTGACGAGCGCCCTCGAGGCGCGCGGGATGTACGTCCGCTTCGCCGAGAACGGCCGCGAGGCGATCGACCAGCTGGCCGAGGACCCGAACGTCGACCTCGTGCTGATGGACGTGATGATGCCCGAGATGGACGGCTACGAGACGACCCGGGCCATCCGCGGAATGCCCCAGCTCGAGGGCCTCCCGATCATCGCTCTCACGGCCAAGGCCATGAAGGGCGATCGCGAGAAGAGCATCCGCGCCGGTGCCTCGGACTACATCACCAAGCCCGTGGACGTCGAACAGCTCCTGTCCCTGATGCGCGTGTGGCTGTACCGCTAGCCGAAGACCCAGAGCGCATCGAGGTCGACCTGCTGCTGGAGGCCGTCTACCGCCGTTACGCGTACGACTTCCGGGGCTACGCCCGCTCCTCGTTGAGGCGGCGGCTGTGGCGCCGTGCCCACGAGGAGCAGGTGGCGACGCTGTCGGCGCTGCAGGAGCGCGTGCTCCACGACCCGCTGGTCATGGAGCGGCTGCTGCGCGACCTCTCGATCAACGTCACGGAGATGTTCCGCGACCCGAACTTCTTCAAGGCGCTGCGGGAGAAGGTCGTGCCGATCCTGCGGACGTATCCGTACGTGCGCGTGTGGAACGCGGGCTGCTCGACGGGCGAGGAGACGTTCTCGCTGGCGATCGTGCTGGCGGAGGAGGGGCTGCTCGACCGCAGCCGCATCTACGCGACCGACATCAACGACGACGTGCTCGCGCGCGCCCGCTCGGGCCGCTTCCCGCTCGAGAAGATGAAGCGGTACACGGAGAACTACGTGCGTGCGGGCGGCACGGGCGACTTCTCGCGCTACTACAGCGTGCAGGGCAACGAGGCGGTGTTCGCGCCGTCGCTGGTCAACGGGGCGGTGTTCGCGCCGCACAACCTCGCCCAGGACGGGTCGTTCAACGAGTTCCAGCTCGTCGTGTGCCGGAACGTCCTGATCTACTTCGGGCGCCCCCTGCAGGAACGCGTCCACGACCTGTTCCTCGACAGCCTCGCGCGTTTCGGCGTGCTCGCCCTGGGTCACAAGGAATCCGTGATCCCGTCGCACGAGGAGCGCTACGAGGTGCTGGACCCGATGGAGAAGCTCTACCGGCGATCGCGATGACCTACGTCGTGGCGATCGGATCGAGCTGGGGCGGCATGCGCGCCCTCGAGTCGGTGCTCGGGGCGCTGCCCGCGACGTTCTCGTCGGCGATCGTCGTCGCGCAGCACCGCGACCCCGACGCCGAGGACGACCTCCTCGCCGACCTGCTGGCCCGGTTCACGCCGCTCGAGGTCGCCGACGCCGAGCACGGCGACACGCTCGACGCCGGACGTGTGCTCCTGGCCCCTCCCGGCTATCACCTGCTGATCGACGAGCACACGGTCGCCCTCTCCGTCGACGAGCCCGTGCAGTTCGCACGGCCGTCGATCGACGTCCTGTTCGACTCGGTCGCCGAGACGTTCGGCCCGCGCGCGGTCGGGGTCGTGCTCACCGGGGCGAACTCCGACGGCGCCGAGGGGCTCGGCGCGATCAAGCGCCGCGGCGGCTACACGATCGTGCAGGACCCGCGGACGGCGGAGCGGCGCGAGATGCCCGAGGCGGCGCTTCGGATCGGCCCGAACGCCGTGCTCCCGCTGGACGAGATCGGGCCGGCGCTGTGCGGCGTCTGCGGCGAGGTGAACGCCACCTGATGCCCGACAGCCTGCCGAACGTCCTGCTGGTCGACGACCGCCCGGAGAACCTCCTCGCGCTCGAGGCCGTGCTCGCGCCGCTGCCGTGCAAGCTCGTCAGCGTCACGTCGGGGCAGGAGGCGCTGCGCCGTCTGCTGCACGACGAGTTCGCGCTCATCCTGCTCGACGTCCAGATGCCCGAGCTCGACGGCTTCGAGACCGCCGAGTACATCAAGCGCCGCAAGCGCACCCGCGCGGTCCCGATCATCTTCGTGACCGCGATCTCCAAGGAGCGCCACCACGTCTTCCGCGGCTACGAGAGCGGCGCGGTCGACTACGTCTTCAAGCCGTACGACCCGCAGCTGCTGCGGGCCAAGGTCCAGGTCTTCCTCGAGCTGCACGCCGCGACGCGGCAGGTGCACCGCAGCGAGGAGCTGCTGCGTGCGACGTTCGACTGCGCGCCGATCGGGATGGCGCGGCTCGACGCAGAGGGCGCGGTCCAGCAGGTCAACCGGGCGCTCTCCGGGGTGCTCGGGATGCGGGAGGGCTCGCTGCTCGGCCGCTCGCTCGACTCGGTCACGCACCCCGACGACGTCGCGCTCGACGTCAAGCAGCGGCGCGACCTGCTGCGCGGGCGCATCGACTCCTACGACGTCGAGAAGCGGCTGATCGACGCGACCGGCGAGGAGGTCGGCGCCCTGCTGTCGTTCTCGGTCGCCCGCGACGAGGACGACGCCCTGCGCGCGCTGCTCGTGCAGGTCCAGGACATCCGCGAGCGCCAGCGGGCACAGCTCGCCTGGCAGGAGCTCATGCGCGAGCAGGCCGCGCGCGCCGAGGCCGAGGCGGCCGCCGAGCGCCAGCGCGCGATCCGCGCGCTGACCGACGCTGCGCTCGCGCCGCTGGGGCTGCGCGAGCTGCTCGAGGAGCTCCTGGGGCGCATCAGCGACCTGCTGTCGGTCGACGGCGCGGCGGTGCTCCTCGACGAGGGGGACATCGGCCACGTCATCGTGCACGCCGCCGGCGAGGCCGCGGCGTTCGTGCAGGAGCACGGGCCGGCACCGGAGGGCGTCCTCGCGGCGCGGATCATGCGCGACAAGCGCCCGGTGATCGTCGCCGACGCGTCCAACGAGCCCGGCATCGGTACGCACGCCCTGGGCGACTCCGTCACGTCGATGCTCGGCGTCCCGCTGCTCGTCGGTGACGTGGCGATCGGCGCGCTCGAGGTCGGCACGCTGTTCGAGCGGCGCTTCACCGAGGACGACATCGACCTGCTCCAGCTCGCCGCCGACCGCGCGGCGCTGGCGATCCAGCGCGTCCGCTACCTCGAGAGCCAGCAGGGCATCGCCGAGGAGCTCCAGCGATCACTGCTGCCCCAGTCGCTCCCGCCGATCCCGGGCCTGTCGATGGCCGCGCGGTACTTCGCCGGCGGCGCGGGCACCCGCGTCGGCGGCGACTGGTACGACACGATCCCGCTCCCCGGCGGCCGGATCGCCCTCGTGATCGGCGACGTCGCCGGCCGCGGCGTGCAGGCCGCGTCGATGATGGGCCAGCTGCGCAGCGCGCTGCGCGCCTACGCGCTCGAGGGCTACTCCCCCGCGAAGGTCCTCGAGGGGCTGAACCGCTTCCTGCTGTCGCTGTCGTGGGACTCGATGGCGACCGCGCTCGTGTTGCTGCTCGAGCCGCCGACCGGCCGCATCACCTACGCCAACGCGGGCCACCCGCCGCCGCTCGTGCTCGGTGCCGACGGAGTCGCCCGGACGCTCTCGGACACGCTCTCGGTGCCGCTCGGCGCGCTCGACGTCGCCGGCTACCGCGAGGGCTCCGCCGTGCTCGAGCCCGGCGCGACGCTCGTCCTCTACACCGACGGCCTGGTCGAGCAGCGCGACGAGCTCATCGACCTCGGAATCGAGCGGCTGGAGACGGCGCTCGTCGAGGACGGCCCGGCGGACCCCGAGGTCCTGTGCGAGCGGATCATCAAGAAGACGATCGGCGGCGAGGCCAACGACGACGTGACGCTGCTCGTCGTGCAGGCGTCGATGTCGCTCGGCGAGGAGATGGACCTCGAGCTCATCGGCGATCCCGCGGCGCTCGCGGCGTTCCGCCAGGGCCTGCGCCGCTGGCTCGCCGAGGCCGGCGCCGTGCCCGAGGAGGTCCAGGACATCGTCATGGCGTGCAACGAGGCGTGCCAGAACGCGATCGAGCACGCGTACGGCCTCGCCCCGGAGCCGTTCGACGTGAGCCTGACCACCGACGAGGGCGAGGTCGTGATCACCATCCGCGACCGCGGCGGCTGGCGCGACTCGAAGTCGAAGGACCGCGGCCGCGGCCTGCCGCTCATGCGCGCGCTCATGGACGTCGTCGACATCGAGCAGCGCCCGACAGGGTCGACCGTAGTACTGAGGCGAACCCTGCGCGCCACCGCAGCGGCAGTGCAGTAAGAGTTTCCCCCGAAGGTCAAGGGGCAGGCGTAGAGTCCGCTCATGCGCTACCTCATCGCCGGGCTCGCCGCCTGCGTCTTCGCCCTCTGCGCCGCGCCGTCCGCCTCGGCGTGGGTCACGTTCACCAACGTGAACGGCTACGAGACCCAGGCCGAGTTCGTCGATCCCGACGTCGTCGGCTACCCGTACGTCGACGAATGGCCGGTGCTCAGGCAGGTCAAGCGCCTGATCGACGACGTGCCGCGCTGGCAGAACGAGACCATCGTCGCCGCCATCCACAGCATCAACTCGCCGCTCATCCGCGACGCACTCGTCAGAGCGCGCAACGAGGGCGTCAACGTCTACGTCACGCACAGCGGGACCGACAGCGGGAGCACGATGGCGCAGAGCCTGCGGTCCGGGCTGGGAAGCGGGTCGCACAAGTGGTGCACCTACGGCACCGTCAACAACGCGTGCCTGTCCACCGTCGGCGGGGCGCGCATGCACTCGAAGTTCATGGCGTTCACGCGGACCGTCAACCAGCGCACCGGCCAGATGGCGAATCGCGTCGTCTGGTTCGGGACCGCGAACTTCACCTCGGGCACCGGAGCGGAGGCGTTCAACGACGCGATGACGGTCTACGACGACTGGGACCTGTTCACGAAGTTCGTCGACCACCTCTGGATCAGCTACTGGCAGGGGATCAATCGGATGGCCGACGTGCACCGGCCGGCCTTCGGCTACCTGCGCTCCACCGGCAGCGGGATCGAGATCAACGTCTCCCCCGACCAGGAGGGCGACCTCGTCGTCGACCAGCTCAACCGGATCACGGCGGGCCCGGGCTGCGAGATCCGGGTCATGCAGAACCAGTTCGGCCGCCAGGGCGTGGCGAGCAAGCTCGCGTCGCTCGCCTGGGGCGGCTGCACGGTCTGGGTGCTCGTCAAGGACGTGGACTGCATGGTCGTCCACTACCTGCGCCAGGCGCCACGGATGAACATCCGCCAGCGTCAGAACATGCACGCGAAGACGTTCATCATCAAGGCGCCGATGAACGGCGTGGGCAACTACGCGGTGATCACCGGCTCGCACAACCTCAACGAGCGGGCGCTGACGTACAACGACGAGATCCTGGTCACGGTGCCCGGGAACCCGACGCTGCATCAGGGCTACATCGACTACATGTACCGCGCGTGGGTCGGCCGGACGTCGACCGACACCATCTCGTGCGGCCCGCTCGGCCCTGGCTGAGCCTTCAGAGGTCGACTCTCCTCAAGGTGCGGACCGGGCCCGGGAGGGGCTCGGTCTCGGGCCACGGCACCTTCTGGAGGTACTCCAGCGTGATCACGAGCTTCTCCTCGCGGATCGCCGTTGTGTATCTCTTCCGCGCTTCCGGGGTCCCGACGTAGCCAACGACGTCGGTGAGGAGAGGAGTTCGCTTGTAGTTGCGCTCCCGTCGGTCGAGTGCCGCGACGTCGGGTGCTTCGAGGAGCGTGCCTCGTACGGACGACGCCTCGTCTGGCACGAGGTCCAGGAACGCGACGAAGACGGGCGGCCTCTCCCCCGTGCTCGGGTCCTCGTAGACCTTGTAGCCGGGGATCGCGACGCTGTTGTCCATCGCGACGCCCCAGGTGCGGCGCCAGCCCGCAAGCTCGAACGGCTCGGCGCCCGGGACGACGAGCGAGCCATAGCCGAAGACGCGCACAGGCTCAGTGTCGTGACACTAGCGCCGGCCGGCGCTCACCCGCCCGCGGCCGACGACGCCGAGGGCGCCCATGGCGACGAACGACGCGCCGATCTTCAGGCGCCGGCCGAGGCGCTCGAGCCGCAGCACGTCCCAGCCCTCCTCGCGCGCGACCCGCAGCAGCGTGGTGTCGGGGTTGACCGCCACCGGGTGCCCGACGGCGCGGAGCATGGGCAGGTCGGACTCCGAGTCGCTGTAGGCGTAGGAGGCCTCGAGGCTGATCCCCTCGGCCTCCGCCAGCTCCCGGATGGCCTGCGCCTTGCCCTCGCGGTAGGTGAAGGGGCCGTCGGGCCGCCCGGTGTAGACGCCGTCGACGATCTCCGAGCGCGCGCCGATCCCGCCGTCGAACGCGAGCACGTGTGCCATCAGCTCGGCCATCTCCTGCGACGCCGCGGTGACGATGTAGACGGGCCGCCCCTCGTCTTGGTGGCGGTAGGCGAGCGTGAGCATCTGCGGGTAGACGCGCGGCAGGATCCCTGCCAGGACGGGCGCGCCGAGGCGCTGGAGCTCCTGGACGCGGACGCCCTTGATGGAGGTGAAGATCCGCTCGCGCAGCGCCTCTGTCGCCTCGTCGGTCGAGCCCTGGAGGCGGAACTTCACGTTCGCCCACGCGTCCCGGGCGAGCTGCCCGCGGGTCATGAGACCCGCCTGGTAGCTCGCCCGCCCGAACTGAAACGCGCTGGACCCGGCGATCAGGGTCCGATCGAGATCAAAGAAAGCGGCGGCGATCACACCCTGATGAGGAACGCGTCGCCCTGCCCGCCGCCGGAGCAGATCGCGGCGCAGCCGATGCCGCCGCCGCGGCGGCGCAGCTCGTGCACGAGCGAGGCGATGATCCGCGCGCCGGAGGCGCCGATCGGGTGGCCGAGCGCGACGGCTCCGCCGTTGACGTTGACCTTCTCCTCGTCGATGCCGAGCATGCGGATCGAGTTGAGCGTCACCGACGCGAACGCCTCGTTGATCTCCCACAGGTCGACCTCGTCGGCCGACATGCCGAGGCGGTCGAGCAGCGTCTTGGCCGCGGTGGCGGGCGTGCGCGCGAGGTAGGCGAAGTCGTCGGCGGTCTGGGCCTGGCCGAGGAC
>CADCVT010000256.1 GCA_902806215.1 uncultured Solirubrobacteraceae bacterium
CCGTGGGCAGCAAGGGCGGCAACGGCGCGCTCGCCGTCGACGGCGTGGACGGCAGCCCGGGGCAGGGCGGGGCGATCTACAGCGCCGGCGCCCTCGACGTCGCCGACGTCCGCTTCGAGGACAACGTCGTGCGGGGCGGCATCGGCGGCGAGGGCGGGGAAGGCGGCGAGGCGGGCAACGGCGGCCCCGGCGGACACGGAGGCCACCCCCACGGCTCGGGAACCGTCGGCGGCGACGGCGGCAACGCCGGCCCTCCAGGGACCGCCACCTCCGGCGGTCGCGGAGGCCGGGGCGGCTCAGGACAGGGCGGCGCGATCTACGCCGTCGGCTCGACTTCGATCGTCCGCGCGCACTTCGCGCGTAACACCGCCCATGGCGGTCCCTCCGGTCTGGGCGGGGACGGCGGATCCGGTGCCGGGGGCCAGTTCGGCCTACCGGGCCGGATCCAGATCGGTGGCGCGCACGGCAACAACCCGGACTGCAACCTGCTCGACGGCTACTGGTACGTCCAGTGCGGCCGGCCCGGGACGAGCACGGGCGGCGCCGGCGCCGACGGCGGTCCCAACGGCGAAGCCGGCGACGCGCTCGGCGGCGCGGTGTTCTTCGAGGGAGTCCATCCGCCGCCGCTGAACGCGACGAACGAGGGCAACGCGGTCGTGGGCGGCAGCAACCTCGCCGCTGAGTGCGCGAGCGCGAACTCCTGGCAGGGCTGCGGCACCGGGGGCTCCGGCGGCACCTCGAACTCGATCACGTGCGGGCACACGTGGTCACCGCACAACCAGCCTCCGTGCCCGCGCGCGCTGAACGGCGGGAAGGGCTTCACCGGTGCGGTCGGCCGCGCGGAGAACCCGGACATCGCCTCCGACCAGGCCGACGGGCTGCGGGTCGTGCTGCGCTACGCGGACGACCTCACGCCGGGCTACCGGTTCCCGCTCGGCGAGGACGTCCCGGCGCAGGTCGTCGTCTCGGTCGCCGACACCGCACCCGGGGCCATCAAGGACATCGTGTTCGACGAGAACGGCGTGCTGGCCGAGGTCGAGAACGACGTCGTCGACCTCACCGTTCCCGAGCCGCCCGCGAAGTTCCAGCTCGCGCCCGGCGCGTCGCGCACCTTCGACGTGAAGATCAAGGGGCGCACGCGCGGAACGACCGCGCTGCGGACCGCCGTGGCGGGCAAGGACGCGCTCGGACGCACCGCGGAGTCCGCCGACCGCGAGGTCCTCAAGGTCGGTCACGACCTCCAGGTGACGCTCACGCCGACGCCCACGGAGCTCGACCTCGAGGTCGACCGCACGACCGACCCGCCGACCATCAAGCCGAAGCCCGTCGAGCTCGCCGTCAAGGTCGAGAACGTCTCGGGCGAGGCGGTCAAGAACGCCAGGCTCGACCTACAGATGGCCGTCCGGTCACTCGTCGGCCGGGACCCGGCGGCGCCGTTCCCGCTCCAGCTCGAGGCTGCGCTCGGCCCACCGGAGACGCCGCTGACCAACGCCGCGGCGCGCGACCTCGAGGTCGGCGATCTCGCGGTGGGTGCTTCGAAGACGCTGCGCTTCCGCGCGCAGGCCAAGGACAAGGCGCTCGTCGACGTCATCGGCGTGGCGACCGGCAAGGCCGGCGACCCGGAGCGCACCGTCACCGGCCGCGCGAAGACCGAGGTCCGCATCGCGCAGCCCGCGCTCCTGCTGCTCACAGCGTCCGGAGACCGCCACGGCGCGGTCAAGGCCGGCAAGCGCTGGAACTTCGCCGGGCACGTCAAGAACCTCAGCCCGGACGAGGACATCACGATCTTCCTGCGCACGGTCAAGCGCGAGAACGTCGCCGAAGGGCAGCTCGACATGCTCGGCGATCCGGACGCCTGCGGGTGCGGCGTCTTCCGCCGCCTGGAGCCGGGGGAGCGCCTGCCGGTGTACGGGTCGGTCGTGGCGAGCACGACGACCGCCGGTACGCGTGGCTACCTGAAGATGGACCTCTCCGGCAAGCGCCACACGTACGACGACCAGGGCACCGCGGTCGACGTGCCGGTCGGGCCGACGCAGATCGTGATCGCCGAGGGCGCCGACGAGCGGACGCTCTCGATCGACCGGACGGACCCGCCGACCCCGGACTTCACCCTCACCGAGGCCGCATGGCTCCTGTCCGACAGCGCCGCCCGGACGCTCGGCGAGCGGGTGACCGGCGCGTGGGAGTCCGCTTCGGCGGCCTTGGCGTACGCCCAGTCGCTCGACATGGCGAGCGCCATGGCCGGCCTTCAGCAGGTCGCGCTCTACGTGCGCGAGGAGGTGCCGGAGGCCTACCAGGCGGCCAAGGACGACATGGTCCGCACGTTGCTGGCCTTCGACGACCAGCTCGACTCGGGACAGGCGCTGGCGATCGCCGACGAGGCGTTCGCGAAGGCGACGGTCGCCACGCGCGACGCGTACGACCAGATGACGTGGCAGGACGTCGCGACGAAGAGCGGCGCGGTCCTGGCCAGCAACGGACCGGACCTGGCGCTCGAGGCGGTGCTCCCGGCCATCGCGGCGTGCAAGCTGCTCAAGCGCGGGGGCAAGGCCGCGATGACGCGCCGCGCCGACGAGCTCGCCCGGACGCGGCCGGCGCGCATCAACCAGAAGGGGCGCAACAGCCTCGAGCCGGGCGACGAGATCTCCGACCTGCTGGCGCGCAAGCTGTGGGGGGTCGACGGCGTGATCGACTCGCAGCTCCTGGCGTACGCCAAGGAGAAGAAGCTGATGATCGCCGTCCGGGACCGCAGCCCGGGGTCGATCCGGCGCCTGGCCGAGGGGATGCTGCCCAAGTGGGAGGCGGTCAAGGCCAAGAACGTCTCCGACCTCGACGTCCAGTGGCTCGGCTTCCACAAGACCCACCTCGACACGGCCATGCTCAAGCAGATGCCGCCCGAGGCGGACCTCGTGCGCCGGCTCAACGAGGCCAACGTCGACGAGGACACCTACTTCCAGGTGCTGGCTCGCTATGACCAGCGCAAGAAGGAGTGGGACGGCAAGGACCGCATGCAGATGGAGGCCTACGAGCGCGACGGGGTCATCATCAAGCCCACGGCCGAGGTCGGTCTGAACCCCCTGGACAACGGCATCCCGGCGGACAACGTCTTCGAGGACGTCGACTACGAGCTGCTGCGCGCCGGCAAGAAGGGCGACCGGTCGGGCGAGTACCTGGAGGCGACGACGGACGGGCTGCCCGCCTACCAGCCTCGCGCTCACCACGACGGCAAGTTCCGGGCGATGACGGGCGACATGGACCCGATCGCGTTCCTGGACGAGAACGGCCAGATCCCGAGCGACGAGGTCCGCCAGGACATCTATCGCGACCTGGCCAAGATGGGCTTCCAGCATCCCGAGTCGCTGACCTGGAAGATGAAGGACCTCCGGTTGAAGTACCTGTGGGACTTCGACATCCGCAACCCGTTGGCCGACGCGCTGCTCGTCTACCACCCCGACGGCAGCCGTCGCGCGGGGTTCTTCGACTCGGGCAAGAGCCGCCTGGACGAGCCGGACAAGGGCTTCATGAAGATCGAGGGCACCACGCTGAAGTTCAGCGCCGGTCCGCCCACGGCCGGCCCCGTGCCGCTCGTGCTGCCGCCCGCGACCGACCCGCCCGTGTACCTCACGCCCGGCGGCTCGGCGGGGGCCAACCTCTCGAGCACCCCGGGCACCCGGCTCATCCGCCGCAACCCCAACGGCACGTTCTCGGAGTGGACGCCCGAGGGCGGCTGGCAGCCGTACGAGCTGCCGTCCGGCCAGACGCTCACCACCCTGCCGCAGACCGCGGTCCGCACCGAGGTCAAGGCCGGCGAGACCCGCATCGACATCGCCGAGCAGGCCGCGCTGATCCTCGCGCCGGGGGCGCAGGCCTGGTTCAAGCCGGGCGACCTCGTCGTCATCGACCCCGGCGGGCCGAACGAGGAGTTCATCACCGTCGAGGCGCTCGGCTCGATCATCGCCGCAGCTGCGCTCGAGAAGGACCACGTCCCGGGCGAGATGATCGCGGTCGTCCCGCAGCGTGTGGCCGCAGCGGCCGGCGTCGACCAGGCTGCGACGCCCGCTCCGCCGGCGCTCGGGAGGGGCCCGGTGTTGCCCGTCGCGCCTCTGAGGCCAGCGGCCCCGCGGCTGTCTGCGGTGAAGCTCGACGCGAGGACGTTCAGGCGCGCGAAGGGCACGAAGCTCTCGCTCACGCTCGACCGCGCGGCGGTCGTCACCGTGACCCTGCGCCGCGAGCTCGCCGGCCGGCGCAAGGGCAAGGCGTGCTCGCGGTCGGCGAGGACGGGCAAGCGCTGCACGGTGCTGGCGGCGGCGGGCACGAGGCGCGTGGCCGGGAAGGCGGGCACGACGAGCGTCGCGTTCGGCAAGGGCCTCAGGCGCGGGCGCTACGTCGCGACCGTCGTCGCGGAGAGGTCCGCTCCCGTCACGCTGCGCTTCACCGTTCGCTGATGCGTTCGACGGCGGAGAACCGGCCGCTTCGCGCAATACGCCATATCTGCGTAGAAGCGCAAGACGGGGGCTTGCGACCGGCACTCGGCCGGGACTAGTGTCGCTTCATGGGTCGCCCGAAGCTCCTCGTCTGCCTTCTCGTCTTCGTCCTCATGGGGCTCGGTGCGGCGAAGTCGGCGCCGGCCTACGAGGTGGATCTCGCGCTCGGCAAGACCCAGGTCGAGAGCACCGAAGGCAGCGATCCCCCGCGCTGCTCGTTCTTGGTCGTCCTGCCGTTCAGCGAGGTGCCGGGCGCGATCGGGTATCGCTGGAAGGGCCTCTACAACGGCTGGTACCACCTGTCGGACTCGAGGACCCCGGGTCAGTGGACCGACACGCACGACGTCGGCGGCAAGACCTTCACCGCGCCGGCGGGCCAGCACTGGTTCACCGCGACGGGCGGCTCGGGACCGGCTCCGTGCGGCAACTACGCGGCCCTGTGGGAGATCCTCGAGGCGAAGGCGATCATGCCCGACCCGGTCATCAAGGGGAAGGTGCTGCGGGCCGATGGCACCCCGGCGGTCGGCGCGAGCATCAAGGTGACCCGGCCGGACAACACGACGTTCACCCGTGGCGTCTCGTCGATCGACGGCGCGTACTCGACGTCGGGTCTCGACCCGCTCGGCGCGTACAAGGTCGAGGTCCTCGACAGCACCGGCCGCCAGTTCTGCGTCGCCCCGGCGTCGTCAGGGTGCTCGCTCTCGGCGACCCGCACCGTGCCGCCGGACGCCACCGTCGACTTCGTCGAGCGGACGCCGATGATCGTCGGGACGGTCGTGGGAGGCACCGACGGCACCCGTCCGAACGACGTCGCGCCGGCCGCGGACGTCCCGATCACGGTCAGCGGCGTGTCGAAGGCCGGGGCGCGCCTCAGCTTCTCCACGAAGACCGACGCGGGCGGCGCCTACGAGGTGCCCGTCCGCACCGGCGAGTGGGACGTCTCGTTCCCCGCGTACGCGTGCGTCCGCGACGTCGCGCCCTGCACGCAGACCAAGCACGTCTCCCTGCCGTCGAGCGACAGCAAGGCGCGCGTCGACGCCGTCGCGCGGGCGCCCGAGCTCCAGACCATCATCGAGGCGCCGGACACGAAGCTCGAGCAGAGCGCCGAGGGCTGGGTGGAGAAGACCGTGCCCGTCAAGATCACCGTGCGCAACAACGGGCAGGTCCCGGCGACGAGCGTGAACCTCGCGTACGACGACCTGCAGATCGGCACCCACGGCACGCCGCTCGTCCCGGAGCTGCCCCTGAAGGCGGCGGGTCCGCCGGAGCGCAAGGCGCTCGGCGCGATCCCGGCGGGTGGCGAGCAGTCGACGACGATCCCGCTGCGGGTCTGGGGCGACGGCGAGTACGACCTGAGCACCGCCGCCGTCGCGGTGACCGGCGACGGCCGCACGCTGCTGGCGCCGGGCAGCGGCACGATCAAGATCGGCGGCAAGTACCTGCACGAGCACGTCGAGCTCGGCAAGTCGCGGGCGTCGGCCAAGATCCCCGGCTTCGTCCAGGGCGGCACGACGTTCACGATCCGCATGGAGCTGCGCAACCGCTCCTACGCGCACCGGGCGGTGGTCGACCTCGGCGGCCTGACCATGCGCGGCAACGCGTTCGACGGCCACGCCATCGACGCAGGGAGCCCGATCCCCGAGCTCAAGACCGACGAGGCGGTCGCGGGACGGCGTCTCGTGCTCGTCGAGCCGCGCGACCGAAAGGACTTCGAGTACGTCGTGCGGACGACGTCGTCCGACGCGTTCTCCAACGGCAAGTCGCCGCGCGGCGGGACGCGCGCGACGATCGCGGTGCCGGCGCTCGCGACCGGCTTCGAGCTGACGCGCGACGGCGACATCGGCGACGACATCGGCGCCGACCACGTCTTCCCGGACGGCGAGCGCTCGTACGTCGTGCCGATCGACGACTCCGCCCCTGTGTACGAGCAGTTCGACTTCGGAACGGCGGCGTCGTACTTCGCGTGGGGCGCGCTGCGTGGCGTGCTCAAGTACACCGCCGGCTCGATCAAGGGCGCGCTCACGGGCGCGCGCGACGTCGCCCGCGCGCCGTTCTGGCTCGGCTACTACACCGCGAAGCTCTACGACTCGATCCGCAACGACCCGAAGGCGAAGGAGGCGTTCCTCGCCAAGACGCGCGCGCTCGTCGCCGCCGCGTATCCGCCAGAGCTGTGGAAGAAGCTCGGCAACGTCGACGCCGCGATCAACAAGGCGGTCGAGGAGCACTACACGAAGCTCCTCAACGATGTCTACGCGGGCGACTGGAAGACCGCGGTGACGACGCTGTCCGAGGAGAGCACGGAGGGTCTCCTGACGCTGAAGGACACGCTGACCGGCGTGCGTGACCTCGGGAAGCTCGGCCTGAGCCTGCGCAACACGAACACGACGAAGCTCGTCGGCGACTACGCCAAGACGCTCGCGCCCGGGGCGCTGACGCGCTTCACGCCCGCGTTCAACGCGCTCAAGAAGGCCCACGAGGCGGACATGGCCGAGGTCGTGATCAAGCTCCGGCGCGTGCTGGACAAGCGGCTCGGCTACACGCAGGCCCTCGCCACGCTGAAGAAGACGGTGAAGGCCGGCTACGAGCTCAAGGACCTCGAGGTCCGCGGGCTCTTCGGCTACACCGAGCGCCAGACGCGCGCGCTGCGCAGGTTCGTCACGAAGGAAGGCAACGTGCTGGGCAAGGAGCTGCTCCTCGCCGCACGCTCGCGCGCGGCCGAGTCGGTCGAGTGGATCGCGCGCGGCGCTGTGCTCAAGGGCGAGGACTTCAAGGCCAAGAACGTCGCGATGGAGGACCTCTTCCTCGGCTTCGGCGGCAAGATGACCGACGCGCAGCGGCGCGCGGCGTGGGAGAAGAAGGACTTCCGCAACCTCGGGCGCATGGCCGTCGCCGACATCGCGTCGATGCAGGAGCGCGTCGTCAAGAAGCGCATGCTGGCCGCCGGCCTGACCGACGACATGCCCGAGTGGCACGCGGTCCTCGCCCGCCGCGAGGCGCGCATGAAGGAGGCCCTGAGCACCGAGAAGGGCATGGTGCGGTGGATGGTCAAGGCGGCCAAGGAGGGCAAGGTCACCATGCGGTGGAACGCGCTCGACAACGGCATGGACCCGACCCGCCTGAAGGTCGACCCGACGACGTACAGGTTCCGCCTGCGCCACGAGGACGGCGTCCGCATCCCCGAGATCTACGCGGTCGATGCCAAGGGCAACGGCAAGTGGCGGTCCATCACCGGCGACATGGACCTGCTGCAGCTCTCGAACGCCGACGGCACGCCGCTCACCGACGGCGAGCGGGCCAAGCTCTACATCCAGCTCGCGTCGAGCTCGCTCGGGCTCCTGCACCCCGAGACGGCGACGTGGATCAAGAAGGGCCTCTTCAACTTCTCGGCCAAGATCAACGAGTTCGTCCGCTCCGACGTCATCCAGTTCGCCCCGGACGGCAAGGCGCGCAAGGTCGAGTTCATCAAGGAGGCGTCGTACTTCCGCTCGAAGAGCGACTACCAGATCATGTGGGCGGGCGGCTATGGGGTCATGACGCCCTAGTCGCCGGTCGTGCGCGTACGGTTCAGCGCGTGTCCCCGCTCTGGACCGCCGTGGCGACCGCCCGCACGGCCCAACGCCATCTGCAGACCGCGCGCGAGCTCGAGCAGCGCTGGGAGCGCCTGACGCCCGAGCAGCGCGCGGAGGTGCGCGTCGAGCTCGACGCGATGCGCAAGGTCGGGGCGGCCGTGCAGCACCGGCTCACGTACGGCGCGCGCGGGTTCGTGGGGGAGTTCAAGGCGGCCAAGGACGGCAAGCCCTCGCCCGAGATCGACGAGGGCCGGCCGCTCGCCGAGAGCGTCGTCGACCTCGCCCGCGCGATCAACGCGGTGCGCGCCGCGCTGCAGCGCGCGGAGGCCGCGAGCGACTAGCGCGGCTCAGATCACGTCCACGATCCTCACCACGAGGTCTTGCTCGACCTCGACGTTGATGCGGTCGTTGACAGCATCGTCGGTGCGGATGAGGTCTTCGCCGTCGCGCCGCACGACGCGGACCGAGCAGCCGGCTCGCTTCGCCGTCTGCTCCGCGGCGCGCAGGGTGGGCCCCGAGGAGCTGGCGTGCGTCGAACGCCGACGAACGCGGGCGCGCACCCGTTATGAGGTGGCTGGGGCACGGGATCCGCTGCGCCGGTTGCGTGATCTCAGCCTGAAAGCGCGCCGCGATGCACAGCATCAGTTCACCAGGCGGGCGCTGCGAGTGGCGGCAGAGGAGCGCGAGGCCTAGGTAGGACGGAGAGGTGGCGAGGCGCGCGTTCAGGGCTGCCGTGGGCCGACCCTCGCGCGCACGAGGTCGATGCGGTGGCCGTCGATTCGCTCGACGGTGAGCGTCGCGCCGTCGAGTTCGACGGACTCGCCGGGCTGGGGGAGTCGTTCGAGCCGCTCGAGGACCACGCCGCCGACCGTGCGTGCCCGGCCGGCGTCGAGCCTGGTCCCGCTGCGGCGGTTGAAGTCGCTGACCGAGACCGACGCGTCGACGAGCCACTCGCCGCCGGCGACCTCCTCGAAGCGCGCGTCGAGCTCGTCGAACTCGTCCTCGATCTCGCCGACGATCTCCTCGAGGATGTCCTCCAGCGAGACGATGCCGACTGGTCGGCCGTACTCGTCGACGACGATCGCGAGCTGCTGACGGGCGCGGCGGAGCGTGCGCAGCAGCGCGTCGGTGCGGATCGTCGGCGGGACGATGATCGCCTCGCGGACGAGCGCGAGCAGATCGGGATCCCCGGTGCGCGAGGCGAGCCACGCGTCGCGCGCGTGGATGACGCCGAGCACCCGGTCGCCGCCCTCGACGGCGGGGAAGCGCGTGTGCGCGGCGTCGAGCATCGCGTCGAGGGCGTCGAGCGGAGCGGCGCCCAGGTCGACGACGTCGACGTCGCTCCAGCGGCGCATCACGTCGCGCGCCTCACGGATGCGCAGGTCGATGACCCCGCTGAGCATGTCCTCCTCCTCGGGCCCGACGGTCCCGCGCTCCTCGGCCTCCTGCAGGACGCCGCGCAGCTCCTCGCGCGTCAGCGGCCGCTCGCCGACGCCGACCGCGGGCACGCCCAGCGGCCGCAGGACGAGCTGAGCCGTGCGCTGGAGCACCCAGACGATGGGGGAGACCAGGCGCGCGAACAGGGCGATCGGCGGTGCGATGAACAGCGCGAGCCGCTCAGCGGTGTGCAGCGCCAGCGCCTTCGGGACGAGCTCGCCGAACGCGACCGACAGGTACGTCACGACGACGAACCCGAGGATGAACGCGACCCACGACGGGAACACGCCGCCGGCGATGTCGCGGAAGGCCGGCTCGCCGACGGCGCCGAGCAGGATCCCGAGCCCGGTGATCGCGACCTGGACGGCGCTGATGACCTTGACCGGGTCCTCCATGAGCCGCAGGACCGTGACCGCGGCGCGGCTCCCGCGGTCGGCGTGCTGCTGCATCGAGGAGCGCCGCGCGGTGACGATCGCGTACTCGGCGGCGACGAAGAACGCGTTGCCCGCGATGAGCGCCGCGACGGCGAGCAACTCGAGAGCGACGTCCATCTGGGGAGCCAAGGTAGAGGGGCGGCTAGGTTCACGCCCGTGCAGCGCTGGTATGCCGCGGTCGTGATCGCAACCTCGCTCGTCGCCGGCTGCGGCGAGGACGCCAGGAGCGGAGCGGCAGCCCGTTCGCTCAAAGCGGTCCCGCTCCCCGAGGGCACCCGCGTCGTGTTCGACGGGACGCAGTGCGGCGAGCGGTGCATCCGCTCGGCAGTGCTCGAGGGTCGTCCGGGTCAGTCGTCCTCGGACCTTCGCCGTGCACACGAGTCGATGCTGGAACGGTCGAGATGGACGCGGACGCCCGCGTGCGCGAGCCCGCTGCCTCAGTACACGGACCCCGGCCGCAAGGTCGAGGTCTTCCTCAAGCCGGCCCGGCAGGTGCCCGGAGGGCAGAGTTCGACGCCGAAGCTGAGCGAGCGGCTCGAGGACGCGATCGGGCGAAGCCGCCGCGCGGGGCGGCCGACCCTGGTCCTCGAGATCGCGTAGGCCGCGCCGGCGCCGCCGTGCTGACCTACGATCCGTCGTATGGGACGTGGGCAGGAACGGTCGCCTGGGAAGGCGCTCCGGCAGCGGTTTCCGCTTCCGGGTGAGCGGCAGCCGCTCCCGCGGTTCGATGGGACGTACGTGGGCTCGGCCGTCCTCGTCTTCTCCGAGGACCGAACGGTCACCGTCGACGGCGAGGCCGGGACGTGGCTCGTCGAGCACGACCTGCTGCGCGTCGCCACCGGCTCGCTTCAGGCCGAGGGGTACATCGGCCTGGACAGCGTCTACCTCGCGGGTGGCGGCACGGAGCTCGAGCTCGCCTTCGACGCGAGCGCGTGACCGGCGGCGCTCGACCGATGGCGCTCCGTGCCGCCGCCGGCGGCGCGGTCGACCACGAGGCGGTGGCTTCCAGGGCTCGCGACCTCGGCGTCATGGGGTGGGTGCGGCCGACGGGGGAAGTCCACGCCGAGGGCTCGCCGGACGCGGTCGAGGCGCTCATCGCGTTCCTCGGGTGCGACGACGCGGGCGAGCGCGCGAAGGTCGAGGGCCACGAGCAGTTCGGGATCCGCGGGGTCCCCGCCGGCGTGTTCGTCGTCCAGGAGCACCAGGCGACCGCCCACCACTACGACCTGCGCCTGGAGGTCGACGGGGTCATGCGGTCCTGGGCGGTCCCGAAGGGCCCGTCGCTCGACCCGGCGGTCAAGCGCCTCGCGGTGCAGGTCGAGGACCACTCGCTCGGCTACAACGACTTCGAGGGAACGCTCGGTGGCGGAGGCGTGATCGTCTGGGACCGCGGGACCTACGAGCAGGGCGGGCGCGTCGCCTGGCCCGAGGCGCTCGAGCGCGGGCACGCGGTCTTCGTCCTGCACGGCGAGAAGCTGCGCGGCGGCTTCGCGCTGCAGCGCACGCGGCCGGCCGCCAAGCCGCAGTGGCTGCTCATCAAGCGCAAGGACGACGAGGCGCGCCCCGGCACCGACATCGCCGCCGAGCGCCCCGAGTCGGTCGCGAGCGGCCGGACGCTCGCGGAGCTCCTCGGCTAAGGACGAGGCCCGAGGACGAGCGGCTCCATCGCGTCCGCGACGACCGACGCCAGCGCCAGCGGCGTCGCGAAGTCGCCCGTCGCCGGCCGCTGGTCGACGTCGATCTCGATCGCCTTCAGGCGCGCGCCGCGCGTGACCACCTCGACCGTGACGTCCGCGTCGCCGATGCGCGTGCGCGACATCCTGAAACGCCCGTCCGGCCGCAGACCCCGCAACCGCGGGTCGAGGTAGGCGGCGAGCGCTACGTCGTCGCCGACCCGGGCGCTCGCGTTGCCGAGATGGGGGAGGTCCCCCTCGTCGGGCAGCATCTGCCAGGGCGGACCGAGGACCAGCTTCGTGACAATGCCGGGCCGGCAGGCGACCGCGGACAGGGCGACGCGCGGCCAGCGCGCGCGGCAGCCGGTCCTGCGCGCGCGGCCGAACGCCGACGTCAGGTCCTTGAGCGTCGGGGTCGAACCAGTGCCAATCGGCGGGCCCTCGCGCATGATCGAGAAGAGGCCGTCGCCGCCGCCGTTGCCCTGGCCGTCCGAGCTCAGGTCGAGTGACGGGCCGACGTCGTACTCCGGCTTTCCGTCGCGTGGAACCCTCAACGAGAGGCTTGGCGAAGGTCGGTGGCCGCCGCGCAGGTCGTAGCACTCCCCGCGAAGATCGCGCACGACGCTCTGCGGAACGCGGCGGAAGAGCCCGTCCTCGCCGGTGCAGCGCGGGACGCGCGTCGCGTGCGCATCGCGGACGGGCGCCCAGTCGGTGGCCGTCACGCTCGACCGGCGGGCCCACACCGCCCAGGCGCTCGTGGTGTCCCCGGCGTGCTCGCAGACCGCCGCGACGCTTCCCCAGTGCGCGTCACCGGCGACCAGCGGAAGCGGCGTCGACTGCCGCCCGGTGCAGCGGTCGCCGACGGCCGCGCGGATGAGACCGTGGAGCGCCTCGCGCTCCGGAGGCGTCGGAATCCGCGCGGCGTTCGCGGCCGGGACCGCGACGCTCCCCCCGACCACAGCTGCGACAACCGCCCGGATCAGTCGCAAGCGCATGTGACAGACGCTACTCGCCCCGTGAGGGTCAACGGCTGCTGACGCCGGCCGGCCCACCGCCAGTTTCGGCGCGCCATCGCGTCAGAGAGAGCATGACCTTGAGAACCCTCCTCGCCGCGTGCGTGCTCGCGCTCGGTGTTACCGCTCCTGCCCATGCCATCGTCGGAGGCAACGACGCGTCGCCGGGCGAGTACCCCTACATCGCGCACATCACGATCGACCGCGCCTTCCAGTGCACCGGCACGCTCGTGACGCCGACGCACGTCGTCACTGCCGCTCACTGCACGTCGATCAGCGGCCCGACGCTGTTCACGAGCGTCCCGCTCGGCCAGCCCGGACAGCTCGTCGAGCTGACGATCGGCGCCCACAAGACCCCGGAGCCGTACCTCGATGCCGGCTACAACGGCGAGAGCGGTGGCGAGGAGCACGTCGCCAAGAGCGTCTCGGTCGCTCCGGGCTACCTCGGCGTCGGCTCGGTCGCCAGCGACGTGTCGGTCATCGAGCTCGCCCGCCCGTCGGCCAAGGCGCCCGTGAAGATCGCCGGCCCCGGCGAACGCAGCCTGTGGAGCCCCGGAACCCTCGCGACCATCGCCGGTTTCGGCGTCACCGAGTTCGAGGGCGACACGCCCGACGTCCTGCAGGAGGCCCGCGTGCCGATCGTCGAGGACTCCGTTGCGGCCGAGGCGTACCCGTACCTCGCTCCCGGCGTCGATGCCCTCTTCGGCGGCTTCGAGAACAAGACGCAGATCGGCGCCGGATACGCCCGTGGCGGCGTGGACAGCTGCCAGGGCGACTCGGGCGGTCCGCTGCTCGTCCCCGCCTCGAACGGCTTCCGCCTCGTCGGCGACACGAGCTACGGCTACGAGTGCGCCGAGCCCGGCTACCCCGGCATCTACGGCCGCATCGCCGACTCGACGCTTCGCCCCTGGATCGAGTCCGTCGCTCCCGGCTCCGTCTCGAACGGCACGACCACGACGACCACCAGCCCGACGAAGCCCAAGGGCCCGAAGAGCACGTCGACCACCTCCGGCACCGCGAGCCGCAGCCTCCGGTAGCGACGGCGGCACGGCGGCGGCGCCTCGGGTGAGGCGCCGCCGCTCAGCCCCGGCGACCGAGATGAGCACGAGCAGGACAGGACCTCCGCTCCCGATCCGCGTCGCGGGTCGGGCGATCACCGAGGCCGTCGCGCGGATCCCGGGTGCGTGGCGCGTCACGCGCGGGCCGACGCGGCGGTACTTCGAGGCCCTTGCCGCCGGCTGGGACGAGCGCGTCCAGCCCGACGGCGACGAGCACCTCGCGCCGCTCGTCGACGCCGTCGAGCGGCTCGGGCGCGCCCCGCGCAGGATCCTCGACGTCGGCACGGGCACCGGAGCCGGCGCGCTGTGGCTCGCGGGCCGGTTCGAGGGCGCCGAGGTCCTCGGCGTCGACGTCTCTCCCGAGATGATCGAACGGGCGACGGCGAAGGCGGTCGGCCGGGTGCGCTTCGAGGTCGCCGACACGCACCGCGCGGTGCGCGAGGGGCCGTTCGACCTGGTCGTCCACCTCAACTGCCCGGTCCTGTTCGGCGACGTCGCCGCGGCGCTCGCCGGGGACGGGACGGCGCTGGTCGTCGCGAGCCGCGGCGAGCGCACGCCGTTCTACACGTCGCACGGTGCGCTGCGGCGCGGCTTCCAGCGCGCGGGGCTCGACGTCATCACGGAGGGCCGCGCCGGCGACGGGACATGGCTCGCCGCGACGCGTCGCCGCGGTTAGAGCCCGGCCATGGAGTTCCCGGGGCGCGCAGCGACCCGGACTGAGTCCCTTCAACGCCCCCGCTACTGGAGCGAAGCCGGCAGGGCGGCCGGTGCACGGGTCGCCGCGATGAGCGTTCCCGCGAGGGTCAGCAGCTCGTACGAGAGGGCGCGGACGCCGTCGACGTCGTCGGCATCGGCGAGACGCTTGAGCTCGTGGACGGCCGGCACCGCGTACACGTCGATCGTGTGCCGGATGTCGTCGAGCGAGTCGGCGGGCTGTCGCCCGCCTTCGACCAGGGTCAGCCTTGGGGAGGAGGCCATCGCACAGGGTGCAACCCGCTCGCGGCGGGGACGTTGGCTTCGTCCGCGCACGAGCGTCAACTCAGCGTGCGGCGGACGCATCGCGCGTCGGGCCGTCGCAGACGCTGCACGGGCCGGGCGCGGGGGCCTCGGCCTCGCAGCCCTGGCAGACCCAGCGGGCGAACGACGGGGCCTTGAGCTGCGAGAAGCACCCGACGACGCGGGCGAGCTGCTCGACCTCCGCGGCGTGCGCGGCGGCGGTCTCCCAGCTGTCGGTGTCGATCGCGGTGCCGATGTCGGCGACGACCTGGGTCATCGTGCTGCACACGGCGAGCAGCTCGAGGCGCTCGTCTTGGCCGGTCCGCTCGAGGATGGACTCTGCGGACTTGGTGGCGCGTGCGTGGGCAGTCATGCGGACTCGTTTCTGGGTCCCTCTGCTGAGACGGCGCGAGCGAGGCGAGAGGAACTCCGAGACCGCGTTCGATGCTGCAAGAAGCGCATCGGTCGCGGGCCCGCGCTGCGCGAGCGCGGGCCCGTGTGACGGACGGATGGCGTCTAGGAGGGGGTCTCGGTGAGCGTCTTGTCGGCGAGGACGTCGAACGTCGCGGCCTCGCCGTCGAGAGCCTTCACCTTGACCGTGATGCCGAGCCGCTTGCCCTCGGGGAAGTCCATGTGGCAGCGGGTGTCGGCGCCGACCTTCGCCTCGAGGTCCTCGGCGCACACTGCCTTCGGCGCCTTCTGACCGACCTCCTCGGTGATCTTGGT
Source organism: uncultured Solirubrobacteraceae bacterium (assembly GCA_902806215.1). GTDB lineage: Bacteria > Actinomycetota > Thermoleophilia > Solirubrobacterales > Solirubrobacteraceae > CADCVT01. Next base: position 15,391 of record CADCVT010000256.1, read on the forward strand.
CTGCACGTCCTTCTCGAGATCGCCACGGTCGATGACGTTCTCCCCGCACGCGGCGACGGTGGCGGAGAGCGCCAGGAGGAGGACGGCGGACTTCAGGTGACGGATCATCGGCCGACCCTAGTCGGCCCGGCGGCACATAGCGAGCGACGCCGGTGATCCGGCCTCCGCCGGCGCTGCGCACCCCGAGCGTGCCGCCGACCAGGGACCCCGAGGTGCCCTCACGGGACCGGCCGCTCACGGTGTTCGCCGTGGCGTTCGCGCTGGCGCTCCTCGCGCACCAGCTGTGGTGGCGCGGCGTGCCGGGTGCCGACCTGCACGGGCTCGTCGTCATCGCGGCGGTCTGGGTGCTGCTCCGCCCGGCGGCGCCCGCGCGGGTCGCGCTCCTCGCCGCGGTGGAGGCCGGGGCCGTCGCGCGGGACCTGCCGACCGTCGGTGACCACACGCTGCTCGCGGCGGTGACCGCGCTCGCGTTCGCCGTGGCGTTCGCGGTCGCGGCGGCGCGGACACGCGGGGTTCCGACGGCCGAGGCGCTGTGGGCGCAGCTCGCGCCGTTCCTCCGGGTCCAGGCGGTGCTGCTGTACGCGGCGGCGGCGCTGGCCAAGCTCAACACCGGGTTCCTCGACGCCGCCACGAGCTGCGCCGGGCCGCTCGCGGCGGAGCTCGCGTTCTTCGACCCGTCGCTGCTCGGGGGGCGCTGGCACGTCGGACCCGCGATCGTCGCGACGATCGTCGTCGAGGCCGGTCTCGCCGTGCTGCTCGCGGTGCCGCGGACGCGCGTGCCGGCCGTCGTCGCCGGTGCCGGCTTCCACGCGATGCTCGCGCTGGCGGGCAACGTGCCGTTCGCTGCCTACGCGCTCGTCCTGTACGTGGCGTTCCTGCCGTCGTCCGCGCTGCCGTCGCTGGGCGTCCTGCCGCGGCTCGTCGCGGCGGGGGTGGGAGCGCTCTGGCTGGCGGCGACGGTGACAGGGGCGGACCAGGCGACGGTGCGCGAGCTGCTCCAGCCCGCGTTGCGGGTCGCCGTCGCGGTCGGTCTGCTCACGTTCGCCGTCGCGGTGGCCCGGCGAGCGCGCTCCGGGTCGCCGGCGCCCGGCCGCGTCCTGCGCTTGCGTCCCGTCTACGCGGTCGCAGCCGCGCTGCTCCTCGTCAACGCCGCGAGCCCCTACGTCGGCCTGAAGACCGAGGCGTCGTTCGCGATGTTCAGCAACCTCCAGACCGAGCCCGGCCACTGGAACCACGTGCTCCTCCCCGAGGCCGTGCGCGTGTTCGGCGCGCAGGACGAGCTCGTCCGGCTCGAGGTCGCCGGCGCGCCGAGCCTCGAGCGCCGCCGCCGCGCGGGGATGCTCATGGTGCGCGCGGAGCTCGAGCGCTACCTGCGCCGCGACCCGGGCGCCAGCGCGACCTACGTCCTCGCGAGCGATCCGTCGCAGCGGTGGACGTCGTCGGCGGCGACGCTCGGGACACGTCCGCTGTTCGACCGCGTCATGAACTTCTATGACGTCCGCGAGGGCGGGCGCGGGCGCTGCTGAGTCCAGGGTTGGGGCCCGGCTCGTGGGGTACGTGACGAGCATGCGCGCCTTGAGGGACCGGTTTCGCCGCCGCCATCACGACGATGACGACGGAGGCGGTCGCAGCCGCGTCGGGAGCGGCGCGATTGCAGCACGCCGCGGCGTCGCGCGCATCGTCGACCTGATCACCGCGGTCGTCGTGGGCATCATCGTCCTCGGGATCCTGCTCGTCGTCCTGAAGGCCAACCCCGAGAACGGGATCGTCGACGCGCTGCGCGACGCGGCCAAGTGGCTCTCGAAGCCGTTCGACGCGATCTTCGAGATGGACAAGCGTCGCACCGAGATCGCCGTCAACTGGGGCATCGCGGCGGTCGTCTACATCATCGTCGGCCGCGTGCTCGCCCGGCTCATCCGGCGCTGACGCCGAGTCCTCCGACGACGTCGAGCCCCTGGCTCGTGAAGTCGCCGGTCAGCATCGGCATCGCTTGCGCGATGGCGGCCTTGGTCGCCGGGAGCTGAAGCGACGCGGCGTGGTGCTCCTCGCTCTGCCAGACCTCCATGACGTGGATCGTGTCGGGGGTCTCGTCGGACACGCTGACGATGTACGACTCGCAGCCGGCGTCGCGCAGGCTGTCGACGTCGGCGAGCAAGATCGCGACGACGTCGTCGCGCCGGCCGGGCGCCGTCTTCATCGTTCCGATATAGCCGTACAGCACCGGTGCTCCTCTCCGCTTGGGTGCGGGCGAATCTAGCCGGACAGACCGATCCCGTAGCGTGGAGGCATGACCTCTCCGTGGCCGGCGGTGAACTACGACGAGTGGGCGGCGACCTGCGACACGCTGCACGCGCACACGCAGGTGCTCGGCAAGCTCGCGGTCGCGCTCGCGCCGCAGGAGCCGCAGCTGCAGCACGCGGCGCTGCGCCTGACCGCCCGCGGTTGGGAGACCCTGCCGCTGCCGGCCCCCGACGGGTCGGGGGCGTTCGTGGCCGCGCTCGACCTTCGCCGCCACGAGGCGCTCGTCGAGCACACCGACGGGCGCAGCGGGAGCGTCGCGCTGACGGCGGACCGCCCGGTCGGCGAGGTGACGCGCGACCTTCTCGCGACGATCGGCGGGCTCGTGGGGGAGGCCACGATCGACCCGACGCCGCAGGAGGTCCCGTGGACGGTGCCGCTCGACGAGGACGACGAGCACCGCACCTACGACGCCGAGGCCGTCGAGCGCTACTTCGCCGCCGCCACGCAGGCGGCGCTGGCCCTGGCCGCGTTCCGTGCGCCGTACCGCGGGCGGTCGACGCCGGTCAACGCGTGGTGGGGCTCGTTCGACCTCGCCGTCAACCTGTTCTCCGGCGCCGAGGCGCGCCCGCCGGCCGACGACTTCATCATGCGCAACGCGATGGACGTCGAGGAGGTCGCGGTCGGCTGGTGGCCGGGCGACCCGCGGTACCCGCGCGCCGCGTTCTACGCGTACGCGCACCCGGCGACCGACGCGTTTCCGAGCGGCGTCGTCGCGCCGGAGGCGGCCCGCTGGGACGCCGAGCTCGGCGAGTTCGTCCTCGACTGGGACGATGTGCGCGCGAGCGGCGACCCGCACGCGACGGCCGTCGAGTTCGCGCGCTCGGCGTTCGCGCACGGCTGCGACGTGTGCGGCTGGGAGCCGGCGCTGCCGGCAAGCGCCCAGGGCACGCCGCCGCCGGTGCGCTAGTGCCCTGAGTCGGGAATTCGCGGGCACCCGAATTCCCGCCTCAGGACGCTAGAGCCGCTGCTCTGTCGCCGGATCCTCGGCGCCGGCGAAGTACTGGTCGAGCACCTGCTGGAACAGGGGCTCGTCGGGGGCCGCACGCGCGAAGAGCGTCATCGACGAGCGGAGCTTCATCGCGTCGATGCCGCCGAGGACCTCCTGCGGGTCGGTCTCGGGCAGCTCGGTGAGGATCCGCGCGCACTCGCGCATGCGCTCGCCCAGCACGGGGTGCTCCAGGTACGCGCGCGCCTCATCGAGGCCCGAGATCGCGTACTGCTGCGCCGCGGGACTGCGGCCGAGCCCGGCGATCTGCGGGAACACGAACCACATCCAGTGGCTCCTCTTGCGCCCGGCGCGCAGCTCGGTCACCGCCCGCTCGTAGGTGCCGCGCTCGTCCTGCTCGTCGACGAACCGCTGGAGCCCATGAGGGTCGGTCATCGGCCGATCATGCACTAGCGTCCGGCCGCATGGCGAAGGTCACCGGCATCGGCGGGTTCTTCTTCCGCGCGGACGACCCGGACGCGCTGAACCGCTGGTACGCCGAGCACTTCGGCGTGATCATGCTCGAGTCGCAGGGCTACGACGATCCCGGCTGGTTCCAGGACCGTGGCGAGACGGTGTTCTTCGCGTTCTCGCCCGACTCGACCGAGTTCGGCTCCCCCGACAAGAGCTGGAAGATCAACTTCCGCGTCTCGGACCTCGACGCGACGGTCACGGAGCTGCGCGCCGCCGGCGTCACGGTCGAGCCGCACGCCGACGAGTACCCGAACGGCCGGTTCGCCGAGCTCGAGGACCCGGAGGGCAACCGGATTCAGCTCTGGGAACCGAACGCCGCGTCGATCGCGCGCGACCCGGGGTCTAGCCCCTAGTCGTAGCGCCTAGTGGTGGTGGTCGCCGCGGTGCTCGTGCTTCGCGAAGCCGCGGCTGAGCATGTAGCCGACCGCCAGGACGGTCACGAGGGTCCATGCGGCGCCGGCCTCGAAATTCTCGGCGACGGCGGCGGCGATCAGGACCGCGAGCGCGGTGACCGCCAGGACGATCAGCTCGGTCGTCACGGGGAGGCCGGAGCCGCCGCCGCCGCGGCCGACCGAGGCCCCACCACGGCCGCCGGGGCCGCCGCCGGTCCGCGTCTCGCCGAACGTCCCGGGACGCTGGCCTGAGGGGTCGACTCGAACGGCGTCTTCGCTCATCGGTGGTTCGTCTCCTGGGGGGTGGGGGTGGTGTCGACCTCTACGCGCTCCTTGCGCACCTGGTCGGTGAGGCGGGCGTGCTCGACGATCGTGTCGCGCGCGACCTTCACGCGCTCGACCGGCACGACGCGCTTCTGCACGACGGGCTGCTCGGCGTAGAGGACGAAGACGAGCTCGTCGTCGGTGAGCTGGGCGTCGCCGTTGCCCTGGTCCGGGATGGCGTCGGCGTCGACGTCGGAGAGCGGCTCGCGCTCGACGCGAAGCTCCTCGCGGCGCAGGGTGACGGTGAGCGTCACCTCCTCCTCGACGATCGTCTTGTGCAGGCGGACGCGCTCGGTCGGGTACGAGGCCTTGTCGACGACGAGCTCCTCCTCGGAGCGCGTCACCTCGACCTCGTCGGACTCGGCGACCGGGGCGGGAGCAGGAGCGGACGGGGACATCGGCGCCGTCGGCGCGGTCGGCGCAGCGACGCTGGGACCGTTGAGCCCGAAGAACTCGAGCACGCGCTCGCCGGCCGCGGCCGGGATGCTCGTGACGTCGCGTTGGACCGCCGGAGCCTCGCGGACGAGGTCCGGGCTGAGCGGCAGGATGACGACGTCGTCGGCGCGGCGCGCGTTGCGCAGCGGCACCGCCACGCGCTTGCCGGCGACCGACACGAAGGCGAACTCCGGCTCGCCGGTCGTCTTGCCGACGAAGAGCTCGTCGAGGGTTCCGTAGGGCTCGCCGTCGACGTCGGCGATCGGGCGCCCGATCCAGTCCGCAGGGTTCATCGTGGTCCGGGCGTACCCAGCCCCGAGGACCCGAACCCGGCCCGGTGTCATCGCACGATGACGCCGCGCCGCCGATCAGTCGCCGAGGAGGAACCGCAGGTGCACGTTGTGGTCGCGGTCGACGACGTAGAGGAAGTGGCCGTCGGCTGTCTGGGCGATGCCCTCGACGGTCTTGAAGTCCGGGAAGTCGTGGACGCGGGTGGCTTCGACCGGCCCGCCCCGGGCGGTGAGCGGCAGCCGCAGGCTCCAGTGCTCGCAGTGCGCGTTGGCGTCGCTGGGCCGTCCGGCGAGCAGGACGCTGTCCTTGCCCTCGGCGTCGAGGTTCCCGACGAGCACGTGGAGCTCGTCGGTCTCGGACCGGTGCAGCCCGCGGACGCCGAGCGGCCGCTCGGGATCGCCGCCGCACCCGACGACCCACACGGCGCCGCAGGTCACCGGCTTCTCGGGATCGTCGAACAGCGCGTCCACGTCGTGCAGCTCGACGAGGAGCGGCGCACCGGACGCAGAGACCGGCACGCGCAGCCCGAGCAGCAGCGTCCCGTCGGGGCGGAACTCCATCCCCTCGATGTTGATCGGCTGGTCGTCGGGCCGGACCCGGCCGCTCCAGCCCTTGCCCTTGTCCTCGCCGCGATCGATCGTCGCGTCGATCAAGGCGCCGCGGGCCTCGTCGACGAGCGGCAGCAGCTCGATCCCGCTCTCGCGCAGCGCGTCGTTGACCGCCCGGTGGACCGCGAACGCGTTGCGTACCACCTCGAGCTCGCATTGCTCGCCGGACGCCGCGCGCGCGAGGTCTCCCTCGGCCATCCGCGCGAAGAACGCCCGGCGCGGCTGGAGCGGGCCGTCCTTCGAGCCGTAGTGCGAGCCAGCCACGTACAGCCGCCCGCCGTGGAAGGCGCAGGCCTCGGCGTCCTCGGTCCTGCCGTCGTCGCCGGTCACCCGTAGGTCGAGCCGCGTGGCCTCCCACCCGTCGGCGAGGTCGTCGCCGCGGTGACCGAGCAGCGCGATCGCGCGCTCGACGGCGTCCTCGTCCAGCACGGTCACGTACGCGCTGTCGAAGCCGGCGGGGACCGCGTCGCGGGGCACCGGAGCGAGGTCGGACGCCTCGTTGGGCTCGAGGTGCAGGTCGACGGGGTCGGGGTTCATGGTCGCCATAGTGACCTGCGAGCGATGACCCAGCTTCGCGACATCGAGACCCGGGAGGACTGCGAGCGCCTCGTGCGCGCCTTCTACGGCCAGGCGTTCGAGGACCCGACGATCGGGTTCGTGTTCACCGACGTCGTCGGGCTCGACCTGGAGGCCCATGTGCCGCGGATCACGGACTTCTGGACGACCGTGCTCCTCGGCGACAAGCGCTACGGCGGCAGCGCGTTCAACCCGCACGTCGCGGTGCACGCGAAGGTCGCGCTCGAGGAGCGGCACTTCGAGCGCTGGCTCCAGCTGTGGTTCGGGACGGTGGACGACCGGTTCAAGGGCGAGAAGGCCAACCAGGCGAAGATCCACGCGCTGCGCGTCGCCCAGGCGTTCCTCCAGCGTCTGCAGGGATTTCCCGGTGGCACGGCCGATCCGATGAAGGCCAGGTAGCCAGAACTCCACCTTCGCGCGGACAGGAGCGCGACTTCTTGCCGCGAAGCGGGTTGCAACGGCTCGTGCCCACCCGGATCCTCCTCGTCCTGACCGTCCTCGTCGCCCTCGCGACGGCGGCCGCCCCCGCCCACGCCCGCGACCTGCGCGTGGGCATCGCCGACGACGCGATCCTGCTCAACGGCACCGCCGCGGAGGCGCGCAAGGCGATCTCGGAGTGGAAGCGGCTCGGCATCGACACCGTCCGCATCCAGGTCGTCTGGGCCCGCGTCGCGCCGAGCCCCCGCGAGTACGACCCGCCGGCCGACTTCGATCCGGCCAACAACCAGGACTACCGCTACCAGTGGCACGACGTCGACCTCGCCGTCCAGCTCGTCGCCGACGCGGGGATCCAGCCGCTGCTCATGCTCGACGGCCCGCCGCCGCTGTGGGCGTCGACGCGCCCGCGCGCCGGCAACCCGCGCTACCAGCCGTCCTCGTACCACTTCGGCAAGTTCGCGGCCGCCGTCGCCGCCCGGTACGGGCACCTCGTCGAGGAGTACATCCTCTGGAACGAGCCGAACCTCCCCGTGTGGCTGCAGCCGCAGGCGCTGTGCAAGGGCCGCTCGTGCACGCCGGTCTCGCCGCACACGTACCGCTACATGGTCCGCGCCGCCTACCCCGAGATCAAGGCGGTCGACCCGGCCTCGCGGGTGCTCGTCGGCGCGCTCGCGCCGTCCGGCGGCAACCTGCGCTCGAAGAACGCCAACATGCGCCCGCTGCAGTTCTGGCGCGCGTTCGGCTGCGTCGACCCGCTGCTCCAGCCGCTCGACACGGGCCCGTGCCTGAACTTCGAGCCGGCGACCGCGGACGGCATCGCCCATCACCCGCACAGCACGAAGCACCCGCCCCATGAGGGCTACCCGAACCCCGACGACGCGGCGCTCGCCGCGCTCAAGCAGCTCGAGCGCGTCGTCGACGGCCTCCAGAACACCGGCCGGCTCATCGGCACGACGAAGCCGCTCGGCTTCTGGCTCGACGAGTACGCCTACCAGACCAACCCGCCCGACAAGCTCCGCGGCGTCACACCGGGCCGGCAGGACCGCTACCTGCAGCAGGCCGCCTACCTCGCCTGGCGCGACCCGCGCGTGCAGCTCGTGGCGCAGTACCTGTGGCAGGACGAGCCGGTGCTCGGCGGCAAGCGCTACACCGGCTGGCAGTCGGGCCTCCTGAACTCGCAGGGCGACGAGAAGCCCGCGCTCGCGCACTTCGACGACCCGCTGTGGGTCGACATGGAGCGCGGGGTGATCTGGGGCCAGATCCGGCCCGGCCGCGACCACGACGTCGAGATCCAGGTCCGGCGCCCCGGCGCGGGCACCGAGTGGACGACGCTCGCGCGCATGCGCACCGCGCCCGACGGCTCGTACTTCCTGAAGACCCAGCCCGAGCAGTTCGCCGCGTACCGCACGATCTGGGGCGACGGCAGGACGACGGCCACGCTCCTCGCCGCGCCGCTGTCGGACACGTCGCAGGGCGTCCAGCGCACCGAGGTGTCCGAGGGGCTGCCGGTCGAGCGCCGCGCTGCGGCCGAGGTCCCGGGCCAGCCGATCCCGCCGTCGTTCGCCGGCCTGTCGATGGAGTGGACGTCGGTGCCCGACTACATCGGCACCGGCGGCGTCGTCAACCCGATCTTCGCGAAGCTCTCCGACACGCTCGCGCGCGCCGGCAACGGCCCGCCGACGCTGCGCTTCGGGGGAGAATCGACCGACCACACGTGGTGGAACCCCGGCGCGCTGCCCAAGCCGCCCGGCATCGCCACCGACCTCAACCCCGCGTGGTTCGCCGAACTGGCCAACTGGGTGCGCACCGCGCGCACGCCGTTGCTGCTCGGCCTGAACATGGGCCTCAACGACCCCGCGCAGGCGGCCGCGATGGCGAGCGCCGCGCGATCGAGCCTGCCGCCGGGGAGCATCCGGGCGTTCGAGCTCGGCAACGAGCCCGACCTGTACGCCACGCCGCGGACCTACTCGGTGCGCAACAACGTCCGCGCGCGCCAGCAGAAGCGGCCGGTCGGCTACGGCTATCCCGAGTACCGCAAGGAGATCTCCGAGCACGTCGCCGCGGTGCGGCCGGTCGCGCCCGACGTCGGCCTGTCGGCCGGCGGCTTCGCCTCCGGCGCGTGGGACGATCTGCAGGACGACGTCCTCGCCCGCGAGTGGGCCGTGAAGCTGTGGAGCGCCCACGCGTACCCGCTGCAGACATGCGACAAGGCCGTCCGTCGCCGCGGCGGCGCGCGGTACATCCCCAAGCTGCTCGCGCCGGGCGCGTACACGGCGATCATCGACCGCATGCGCCACCTGACCGCGGTCGCCACCTCCAACGGCGCGAAGGTCGTCGTCTCGGAGATCAACTCGGCGATCTGCGGCGGCCTGCGCGGCGTGAGCGACACGTTCGCCTCGGCGCTGTGGGGCACCGACATCCTGTTCGGCCTGGCGGCCGAGGGCGTGCGCAACGTCGACTTCCACACGTGGACGGGCTCGATCTACGGGCCGCTCGAGTTCGCGCGCCAGAACGGCGTCCCGGTCGCGCACGTGCGGCCGCTCTTCTACGCGATGCTCCTGTTCAACCGCGCAACGCCGCGCGGGTCGCGCATGCTCACCGTCGGGCCGAACCCGCCCGGCGCCAAGCTCAAGACGTGGGGCACGATCGACGGCCAGGGCACGCGCCGGTTCGTCGTCGTCAACAAGGACGCGAAGGTCGGGCGCAAGGTCGTCCTCAGCGTCCCGGGATCCAAGGGCCGCGCCCGCGTCGAGCGCCTCGTCGCGCCGTCGCTGAAGTCCCAGAACAACGTGACGTTCGGCGGCCTGGGCTGGGGCGGCTCGACGAGCGACGGCGAGCCGAAGGGCAAGGAGCGCGCCGAGCGCATCGAGGCGCAGGGCGACGCGCTGCGGCTCGTGATCCCGCGCGGCAGCGCCGCGCTCGTCACGGTCCCCGGCGACCCGATCCCGGTGACGCGGCGCGGTCGCACCGGCCGCTGAGCGACACGCCCGACGATCTCCGGTAGGACTGACCTCGGTCGCCGAGGCCGGCCGCAGGAACGGCAGGTCGAGGACGTCGGCCTGCCGCAGCTCGACGTTCGCGATCCCGGCCTCCGCGCCGCCGGCCTGCTCGACGCCGAGCGGTGGGCGTGGGGACCGCGGCCTAGCCCGCGACGCGCGGGCCCGGCAGGTTCCGGAAGGCGAACGGCGCCGGCTCGCGGCCGGCCTGGACGAACCAGCACTCGCCGGTCATGTCGCCGGTCAGCAGCTCGATGACTGCGCCGGCGACGGTCTCGGCGGCAATGACCGGGATGCCGGCCTGCGCGAGGCCCTCGCGGATGTCGTCGATGATCCGCGAGTCCGCGAAGCCGGGGCAGACGGCGTTGAAGCGCACGCCGCGATCGGCCAGCGACGGGCCGAGCGACCGCGCGAGGCCGACGACCGCGTGCTTGTTGGCCGCGTACAGCGGGTCGAACGGCACGCCCGTGAGCCCGGCCAACGAGGCTGTCGCGACGATCGCCCCGCCGCCGCGAGCCGTGAGCGCGTCGAGCACCGCGTGGGTCCCGAACACGACCCCGTCGAGGTTGACGCCCATGACGTGCCGGTAGCGCTCGACGTCGAAGCTCGCGTCGACGCCGAAGCCGGTCGACACGCCCGCGTTGAGGTGCACGAGGTCGACGCCGCCGAAGCGCTCGGTCGCCGCGGCGACCATCGCGTGGTTGTCCTCCATCCGCGAGACGTCGGTGCGGTGGAACGCCCCGTCGACCGCCTCGGCCACCTCACGTCCGCCGGACTCGTCGACGTCGGCGACGAGCACGTTCGCGCCGGCAGCGGAGAGCGCCTCACAGGTCGCGCGGCCCAGGCCGCTGGCGCCGCCGGTCACGATCGCGACCTTGCCGTCGAGGGAGGGAGTCATGGGGCGGCACCCTAGATTGTCGCGCCATGCCCGCCGTCTTCCTCCTCCGTCATGGCCAGGCCTCGTTCGGGAAGGCCGACTACGACGTGCTCTCCGAGCGGGGCGCCGAGCAGGCCTCGGTGCTGCACGCGGCGCTCGAGGAGCGGGGCGTGCGGTTCGACCGGCTCGTCAGCGGCTCGCTGCGGCGCCAGATCGACACGGCGCTGCCGTGGACGAGCGGCGGCGCGCAGGTCACGGCCGACCCGCGCTGGAACGAGTACGACAGCGCCGACGTCGTCGGCGCGCACGCTGACGTGCCGGCGAGCCCGGAGCGGATCGAGGGCGCGCCCGAGATGAGCTCGGGCGACTTCCAGGTCATCCTCGACCGGGCGCTGACGGCGTGGATCGACGCGGGCGAGGACGGGCCCGCGGGGGAGACGTGGACGGCGTTCCGGGGGCGGACCGTCGCCGCCCTCGACGACCTCGTGGCGAGCCTCGGCAGTGGCGAGACCGCCGCCGCGTTCACCTCGGGCGGGGTGATCGCCGTGCTGGCGGTCGCCGCGCTCAAGCTGCCCGACCAGGCGTTCGTCGCGCTCAACCGCGTCGGCGTCAACGGCGCGGTGACCAAGCTCGTGAGCGGCAGGCGCGGGACGACGCTCGTGTCGTTCAACGAGCACGCGCACCTCGAGCCCGGTGGACTCGTGACGTACCGCTAGTAGCTTCCCCGGTATGGACGCCCGCACTGACGAGCAGCATCTGATCGTCGCGATCGTCGCGTCCGTCGGGGGGCTCGAGGCCGTCACCAGTGTGCTGGGCGCGCTGCCGCGCTCGTTCGACGCCTCGCTGATCGTGCTCATCCACCAGCAGCCCGACCGGGTCGGCCACCTCGTGGAGCTGCTCGGGCGCGACTGTGCCCTGCCCGTCCTCGCCGCCGAGCACGGCGCCCGGCTGCGGCCCGGCGTCGTCACCGTCGTGCCGTCGGGCACGCACCTGCTCGTCACCGCCGGCGGGGGCGTCGCCCTCATCGAGTCGGGCAAGGCGCCGCCGAGCCGGCCGTCGGCCGATCTCCTGCTCTCCACGCTGGCCACCGCCGTGGGGGAGCGTGCCGTCGCCCTCGTCCTGTCCGGCGGCGGGCACGACGGTGCCACCGGCGCGACCGCCGTGCACGTCTGCGGCGGCACCGTGCTGGCCAGCGACGAGGCGACCTCGACGGTGTTCTCGATGCCGTCCGCGACGATCACCCGCGATCACACCGTCGACCAGGTCGTCCCGCTGCACGAGGCGGCCGAAGCGCTTGTCGCGCTGGTGAAAGACCGTTAAGCAGCGCGTTGGACGTGGGTAAGGTGTCGGGGATGGCTCAGCACGCGCGGTACGACGGCTCCTGGGAGGCCGTCCCCGAGAACGTGGCGCTCGCGCGCCGCAGCGTCGTCGCGCACCTGCGCGAGGCGCAGACGGCCGACCCGCCGCTGAGCGACGTCGCGCTCGCCGTCTCCGAGGCGGCGACCAACGCCGTCACCCACGGCTTCGTGGGCCGATCGCCGGGCAGGTTCCGCGTCTCGGTCGAGACGGGCGCCGAGGAGCTCGAGGTCCTCGTCGAGGACAACGGCAGCGGCATGGTCCCGCGGCCGGACTCGCCCGGCCTGGGCCTCGGCCTTCCGCTCATCGCCACGGTCGCCGACCGCTTCGAGACGCACACCACGCCGTCGGGCGGCACCCGGCTGTGCATGTGGTTCCGGCTCGACCCGCAAGAGGCGACGCTCGTCAACTGACCTCGCCGGGCCGCGTCGCAGCGGTTAGGGTCGGTGGGTGGACCCGACGGACAAGCCCCCGTTCTCGCTCGACGCCTCTGTCCGCGGTGACACCGCGACGATCCGGCTCACGGGGGAGGTCGACCTCTTCACGGGGTCCGAGCTCAGCGCCGTCCTCGATGATCTCGTCAGCCGTGGCGACGTCCACACGGTGGTGGTCGACATGCGCGAGGTCACGTTCCTCGACTCGACCGGGCTGCGCATCCTGCTCGCCGCCCATCAGGCCGAGGGCTACGACCTCGCCGTCGTGCAGGGCTCGCGCGCGGTGGTCAAGGCGTTCGAGGTCACCGGACTCGACCGCGTCCTGCGGTTCGTCGAACCCTAGGCCGCGAGGTCGGCGACCGGCGGCTCGGCGAGCGCGGAGCCGGTCGCCTTCGAGAACGCCATGCCGTCCTCGAGCGCGCCGTGGCGCATCATGCGGATGTCGCGCAGGTAGTTCTGGTGGATGCGCCACGGCTCGGCCTGCCCCTGTCGCGGGAACTGGTCGGTGGCGCGCAGGACGTAGCCGGACGTGAGGTTGAGGAACGGGTCGCCGCCGGCGACGCCGGGGCCGGGGCTCGGCACCGCGATGTCGTGGCCCTGTTCGTCCATGTGCTGCAGCAGGCGGCAGACGTACTCGCAGATGAGCTCGCACTTGAGCGTCCAGGACGCGTTCGTGTAGCCGATCGCGATGGCGAAGTTCGGCACGCCGCTCACCATGAGGCCCTTGTAGGTGACGGTCTCGCTGACGTCGATCGGCCGCTCGTCGACGGTCAGCTGCATCCCGCCGAGGGCCAGCATGTCGAGCCCGGTCGCGGTGACGACGAGGTCGGCCTCGAGCGCGCGGCCGGACGCAAGGCGGATCCCCTTCTCGGTGAACGTCTCGATGCGGTCGGTGACGATCTCCGCGCGCTCGGTCGACAGCGCCTGGAACAGATCGCCGTCGGGGACGAGGCAGACGCGCTGGTCCCACGGGTCGTACCGCGGGTTGAAGTGCGTGTCGACGTCGTAGCCGGCGGGGAGCTGCCGTCGTGTCATCGCGGTGAGCATCCGCCGCATGAGCTTCGGCGCCCGCCGGCTGAGCTGGAAGCTCCCCATCGTGAAGAGGACGTTCTTCCAGCGGATGATCGGGTGCGCGACCTTCGCGGGGAACCGCCGGTGCAGGAGCTCGGCGACGGGGTCGCGGTTGGGCAGCGCCACCACGTAGCTCGGCGAGCGCTGGAGCATCGTCACGTGCGCGGCGTCGGGCGCCATCGCCGGGACGAGCGTGACCGCGGTCGCACCGCTGCCGATCACCACCACGCGCTTGCCGGCGTTGTCGACGTCCTCGGTCCACTGCTGCGGGTGGACGATCTGGCCGCCGAAGCGCTCGACCCCGGGCAGCTCGGGCGTGTAGCCCTCGTCATAGCGGTAGTAGCCGGTGCAGCCGAACAGGAACGAGCACGTCATCTCGAGCGTCTCGCCGGTGTCGGTGCGCTCGATCTCGACCGTCCAGCGCGCGTCTGCCGACGACCACGCGGCGTTCACGACGCGGTGCTCGAAGCGGATGTGCTCGTCGACGCCGTGCTCCTGCGCGGTCTCGCGGATGTACTCGAGGATCGCGGGCCCGTCGGCGATCGCCTTGCCGGCCTCCCACGGCTTGAAGGAGAAGCCGAGCGTGAACATGTCGGAGTCCGAGCGGATGCCCGGGTAGCGGAAGAGGTCCCACGTCCCGCCGACGCGCGTCCGGGCCTCGAGGATCGCGTAGGACTTGCCTCGGCAGCGCTGCTCGAGGTGGCAGGCGGCGCTGATGCCCGACAGGCCGGCACCGACGATCAGCACGTCGACGTGATCGGTCATGGAAACGCCACTGTACCCCCGAAGACCGGTCAGTCGAGCACACCGCCGTCGGACGGCCGAGAGCAACGGCGGTGAGCGCGAGAACCCCGAGCAGGCACATTCCGGCGATGCCGTCGCCGAGCGAGACGCCGTCCTTGGCCACGACGCGCAGATCGGGTCCGGGTTGGCCCACCGGTCCAGGTGCCAGCGCGCGTTCTGCGAGAGTCCCGCCGCGTGCCGGACGAACGCCAGGACCTCGACGAGCTGCTCGCGCGGCGCGCGCTGACCGCCGACGACGCTCGGCCCGAGGCGGTCGAGCGCCGGCACGCCGCCGGTGGGCGCACCGCCCGCGAGAACCTCGACGACCTCGTCGATTCCGGCTCGTTCGTCGAATACGGGCGGTTTGCGATCGCCGCGCAGCGCGCCCGCCGCGACCTCGACGACCTCGTGGCCCGCACGCCCGCCGACGGGATCATCGGCGGGACCGCACGCGTCGACGGCGCCGCCTGCGCCGTCCTCTCCTACGACTACACCGTGCTCGCCGGCACCCAGGGCGCGCTCGGGCACCGCAAGAAGGACCGGCTGTTCGAGCTCATCGAGCGGATGCGCCTGCCGACCGTCTTCTTCGCCGAGGGCGGCGGCGGCCGGCCGGGGGACACCGACTACCCGGTCGTCTCCGCACTCGACACGCGAGCCTTCGCACTGTGGGCGAAGCTGTCGGGGATCGTCCCGCGGATCGCGATCGTCGCCGGCCGCTGCTTCGCCGGCAACGCGGTCATCGCCGGCTGCTCGGACCTCATCGTCGCCACCGAGAACGTCTCGATCGGCATGGGCGGCCCGGCGATGATCGAGGGCGGGGGCCTCGGCAAGGTGGACCCCGACGAGGTGGGACCGGTCGACGTGCAGAGCCGCAACGGCGTCATCGACGTCGTCGTGCCCGACGAGGCCGCGGCCACCGTGGTTGCGAAGCAGCTGCTCGGCTACTTCCGGGGCGTCGGCGAGCCCGGCGTCGCGCCCGACCAGGACCGGATGCGCGACCTCGTCCCCGAGCGCCAACGCCGCGCGTACAAGGTCGAGCCGATCATCGAGACGCTCGCCGACGTCGACAGCGTGACCGTCCTGCGCGAGCGCTTCGCGCCGGAGATGGTCACGGCGCTCGCCCGCATCGAGGGGCGCCCGATCGGCGTGATCGCCAACAACACGATGCACATGGCCGGCGCGATCACGAGCGACGCGGCCGACAAGGCCTCGCGGTTCATGCAGCTGTGCGACGCGTTCGGCCTGCCGCTCGTCTCGCTCGTCGACACGCCGGGGATGATGGTCGGCCCGAAGGCCGAGGCGACCGGCCTCGTCCGACACACGTCGCGCCTGCTCGTCGCCGGCGCGTCGCTCGAGGTGCCGTTCGTCGCGGTGATCCTGCGGCGCGGCTACGGCCTCGGCGCCCAGGCGATGGTCGCCGGGAGCCTGCACGAGCCGCTGCTCACGGTCGCGTGGCCGTCGGCGCACCTCGGGCCGATGGGCCTCGAGGGCGCGGTGAAGCTCGGCTTCCGCAAGGACCTCGAGGCGATCGCCGACGAGGAGGAGCGCGCGGCCCGCGTCCGCGAGCTCACCGCGCTGGCCGAGCAGAACGCCAAGGCGCTCAACGCCGCGACGCTGTTCGAGCTCGACGACGTGATCGACCCGGCCGAGACGCGGTCGCTCATCGCCTCGACCCTGGCCGCGGCGACCCAGAACGTGCCGCACACGACCGGCCGGCGCTTCGTCGACACGTGGTGAGCCGTCGAGGTCAGCCCGTGGCCTCGCGGCGGACCTTGCTCAGGATGCGCCGCACGACGACGCGGTGGCCGCGGGTGCCGATGACCGCCGCGCGGTAGAGGCTGCCCGCGACGCCGGGGAACGCCGCGTGGGTCTGGGCTCGGACGCGCGTCCCGCTCCCGTCGGCAGCGTCGAGCAGGAACGTGAGCCGGTAGCGGCTGAACCGGTGCCGGCCCTCGAAGGCGAGGACGCTCGGCGGGTCGGCCTGCGCGACGGCGAAGCCGGGGAGGGCCTGGCCCTCGCGCACCTCGGGGCTGGCGAAGTCGCCGGAGGCCGCCGCCGGCACGACGTCGAGGAGCGCGGCGAGCGGCTTCGACAGCTCTCCGCCGAGCTCGCGTCGCATGGTCGTGGCGAGTGCCTGCCAGACCTCGTGCGGCGCCGCCGCCACCTCCGTGGCATATTCGTCGATGTAGGGCAGTCGTTCCATATAGAGCGAACGTACTAGATATGGCACCGCCACGGAAGCACGACACCGACCGCATCCTCGACGCCGCGCGCGATCTCGTCCTCGCCGACGGGCCTCGCGCCGCGTCGGTCGCGGCGATCGCGGCGGCCAGCGGCGCGCCCGTCGGCACGCTCTACCACCGGTTCGGGACGCGCGACGGCATCCTCGTCGCGGCCTGGCTGCGGGCGCTCGAGCGGTTCCAGGGCCCACTGCTCGAGGCGTACTCGGAGGAGCGCGACGATCCGGTCGGCGCCGGCGTGGCCATGGCGGCCTCCGGCATCGCGTTCGCCGGCACGTTCCCGCAGGAGGCGCGGCTGCTCCTCGCCGTCCGCAGGGACGACCTCCTCGACGCCGCGCCCGACGACGCGTTGCGCGAGCGGCTCACGACGATGAACGCCCCGGTGGAGGAGGCGCTGCGCGATGTCGCCCGGCGCCTGCACGGACGCGCCGACGCTCGCGCGCTCGAGGCGGTGACGCGGGCGGTCGTCGACGTGCCGCACGCCGCGCTGCGGCGGCACACGCAGGGCTGGGGCCCGCTGCCGGGCTGGCTCGCGGCGGACGTGGCCGGCGCCGCGCGGGCGATGCTCGGGCAGGCGGATCACCGCGACGGCCGCC